>JAAYBO010000139.1 GCA_012730095.1 Clostridiaceae bacterium | reverse complement strand
TTTTTGTTAAATATAATTAAAATGTGTGCCCTCGCTGTTTTGGGGTATTGCTGATGAAGCGACAAATGATAATCGAAACCAATGTCTCTTAGGCTATTTTCTCATTGAGCCAGGGCGCTCCCACCATTTTGATTTTGCTATCTCGGTCAATGAGCATCGAACTGTCGATAATCCATCGGGGAATATCTTTGTTGTTTTCTAGGAATCTGAATTCCGGATCCATAATTGTATAAAATTTATCTTCCACATACTCTAAATCCAGCACCTGTGACATGAATTCGTCGTATCGATTACCACCACCGATAACAAACAGTACGGTATAATCAATAGGCGTATAGATGGAATCCATTTTGTTTTGCCACTCGATGAATTTTGGATAGCAAGGTCTGCAGCTATTTTGCAGGTAAACCACTGATATGTGGTTGTGCTGTAGGCGAAATTCTTCAAAGGGCATAACAATATTACCCTGTTGCACAGTTTCGAACAGCTCCACATGCAGGGGTTTATTCAGGCTGTCCTGTAGGTCTTTTTCTCTTGGGGAAAGGCGGTTGCAGGAGACTAAAAAAATGACCCCTGATAATGCAAATAGAATCTTTTTCATTGAATTAGAGTTGTTATTTTTTATAATGCGAATTATGGTTTAAATATAAATCCAATATAAGCGCCAGTTTTTTTAATGCATTGACTATTAGTGGACCTGGCGTTTGACGCACTTTGAATACTTGTTTTTTCATTAATCCAGTTAAAGAAAGCCTCTATTGGTTGCCGTATGGGAGATACAGTATTAGAAAACAGGTCGTTTGCAGCCCTGTTAATGAATTTCGGACAATCAATCAGTCTGCCCCTTTACTCCTTTCACAAGAGTATGCCTTGCTGAGTTGAATTCCTTAGTTATATTAACGCTGCTGATACAATCATCGGGGCGGTGAGTTGTCATAAGTTTATCAGATAAATGCCTTAAGGCTTCAGACATACGATTTAGCCGTATGTTGAAAGCCACATAAGAAGGTAGCTTCGGGTAGCATATTTATATCTTCACTGCTTTGCGCCTGAGCCATCACCTCAATACTCTCTAATGAAACACATGGGCACTTCTAACTTATAATATGTTGTTATTATGCCAGTTAATGCTATGAAAAAACCTGTGCATTTCCAAAAACTATTTTCTTCTCATAATAATTGAATAAAAGATAAAAAATTAGCTGTGTGATTTAACAGCCTGTTTGAATTAAAACATGTGATGAATTATATCTCTTTTTATATTACTCAAAATAGCGAATTAGTATAGTTAAAAGTTATTGTATATTTAAAACCTAATGGCCTCAGACAAAATAATGAAAAGAATGTTTTTTTGCTTCATTAATATGGTTTATGAATTCCTCGCTTTTTTTTAATTTATATGCGGAATAAGTCAATACGCTATCGCATCGTATATTTTGCTAAAACAGGATTACTATTAGGGGTTAAGTTTAAATGCTGCAGTTTTTCCGGCACGTTATTATTGTCATCCATTAATCGAACTGGTTCAATAACAGTTATGAGACTATTACGAGTACTCGCTACAGCTCGGCCAAATATTGCTCCGTTTATATCATCAACTGGATACCCCAAGGTAACATGAGAAGACTTATTTTCCTTGTCGTAATACACCGAATACATATCATCATTGGAGATAAATGTGAAATACAAATATTTTTTGAACTCGAACAATTGGTTGGGATAGTATGTAGCACCGGTTTTTCTTAAATTAAACGCAAAGGAACTTTTAATGCCTTTATATTGATGTAATTCGCTAAGGAAATTGCAGTTTAGCGAGCCAAAATCGAGGTAATACTTTGTTGAAAATTCTCCTCTGTCATTATAATGGTATATATAATTGCTAAGTGGAGCATAAATATTTACTCCATCTTCACATGGAGAAAGGCTACTGGGCAATGACCCATTCATAACACTCATGAATTCTTTTGTAACCTCAAGATGTTTTTCTTTAATACTCAAATCCGGATTGACAACATAGAGATTCCACAAAGTCGTCTCATTCTTATTCATTACTTCATTGTATAGATTTCCAACCCAGAAAATATAATCACCATTCTTTAAAGATGAAAATTTCAAAGCATGTATGGGTAATGCATCTGACCTTACATATGCACCGTCAAGATTATAAAAATGCATTTTCTGCAGCATTAAATCCATTATAATAACCGTTTTTTGCGTCCTATCTATATTAAAATCATTTAATGCAACATATTCACCCGGACCTCTGCCTTGCTTTCCAATATTATATTGAAATTCCCCTTCACTATTAAACACTGACACGGAAGGATTTGATGAGCCATGGCGAACAAAAAAGAGATCATCGTGTACAATAACCTTTTCAATGTTCCCTAAAGCCATTTCCTTGGGTGTTGTGAGTTTAATATATTCAATTTGACCAATAAATTGCGACATTGGTAGCTGTTTGTTTGAAGGGGTTATTGATATGGTTTCATACTCGTTTTCTTTATGGGACCTATTATTACAAGAAACTGAGATAATAGAAATCCCAACAATTATTGAAAAAAATAAAAATGTTCGCATCTTTTTAAGCATATCAGGGTTTAATTAAGAATTAATTTCTAATTTTTGAGTATCTGGTCGCCGGAAACACCGGCGACCAGATAAAAATTATTAATCGCAGTCATATCCTGCCTGACAGGGATCTTGCGCACTA
>JAAYBO010000138.1 GCA_012730095.1 Clostridiaceae bacterium | reverse complement strand
TGATCCGGTTCAATGTTCAGAATAACCCCGACATATGGTTTGAATTTAAGAAAACTGTCTTTATACTCACATGCTTCCGTTACGAAATATCCGGATTTGCCTATGCGGGTAGTTCCGCTGATTGAATCCAGAATTCCGCCTATATGAACGGTAGGATCTTTGCCTGCTTCAATAAGGCAGGAAGATATCATTGATGTTGTTGTTGTTTTTCCATGAGTACCTGAAATGGCAATGCTATATTTATATATTTTCATAATTTCGCCAAGCAGATCAGCCCTTGTTATTACCGGAATACCTTTATTTCTTGCCGATTCCAGCTCGGGATGGTTTAAAGGCATTGCGGCGGTATAAACAACCATTTTTTGATTTGTTATATTTGATGGTTCCTGGATTAGGGAAATAGGAACATTTTTTAATTTTAAACGTTCTATATTGGAAGAATAATTAACATCCGAACCGGTAACATTGATACCAAGACTCAATAGGATTTCAGACAGACCGCTCATGCTTATTCCGCCTATACCGACCATATGAACAGTATGGCCAATCAAATTTTGTAAAATACTATCCATAAGTTATACCTCTGTTTCACCGCAAAAGCTTCTTTACGTTCTATTATACCCAAATGCCCGGTATTAAACGCATTAACCGGAATACAATAAGATTATACTATACATAGGGCGGTCAAACAATAGAAAGGCTTTTAAGCACTTCGATTTTTTCCTTTGCACCAATTTAAGCAGCATCATACAGACTCCTTTTGTGTTTAATTCGGTCAATATTCATTATATGCATATGATTTATTATTTTTACATTCACATCTTCAATAAAAATTATGATATATTTTATAAAAAAAGAAGGAATTTTTAATTTTATGGCGAATAATACTTTATAACGGAAAATTTAGGTATTGTTTTCTGTGCAGTTACATTGCTGGAAACCGATATTTTCCGTAACCACAACATTAGGATACGGAAGGTGATACAGAGATGGAGATTACAGACATCCGCATTAGAAGAATTGAATCGGAAGGGAAAATGAAGGCTGTTGTTTCTGTGACGTTCGACAATGAATTTGTGGTTCACGATATTAAAATTATTGAAAGTCAAAGTGGCCTGTTCATTGCAATGCCAAGCAGAAAAACACCAAGTGGTGAATTTAGGGATATAGCGCATCCAATTCACTCCGAAGCCCGTTCCAGTATTCAATCTGCAATTCTTGAAAGATACCAGACCATGCTGGTTGAAGAGGAAACAGGAGTAACCGAAGAAGCTCCGGAAACTGAAGAAGAATAAGTTTATAGGAAACGGAAAAGGCACTTGCTGATTGTAAGTGTCTTATTTTTGTCCCAAAATTACGGTATGCATGTCTTATTTGTTGCTGTTCAGGCGTCAGCGAAAACACCCGAAGCAGGACCCGCGGGAATAATGTGCAGACCTATCAAAATGGTTGTGAACCACTATTTTGTTATTAGCTGAATTGAAATAAAACGGCAGTATATTGAAATATTAATATAAACATGAGAGAATTATTATACGGTTTTACCTTCTCCCGCCGCTTAAATATGTTATATAATAGGTATATCGTAACCGAAAGGGGTCTTGATTGATGGAACATGTTTGCGCTGTGATATTAGCTGCCGGAGCCGGAACAAGGATGAAATCCGAAAAAGCGAAAGTAACGCATGAACTATGCGGTAAGCCTATGATAAATTGGGTTATAGATGCGGTAAAAGAGGCTGGTGCAACGGAAATTATTGTTGTTACGGGTTATCAGGAAGAACAGGTAAGGCGCAGCATATCTGAAAATGTTATTTTTGCAAGCCAGAAAGAACAGCTTGGAACAGGCCATGCGCTTATGCAGACCCTCCCGCTGCTTAACGACCAAAAGGGAGCATGTCTGGTTCTATGCGGCGATATCCCGTTAATTACCGCGCAGACATTAAGACATATAACGGAAGATCACATAAGCAAGGGCAGGGCAATGACAGTATTAACAGCTATTGTCGACAACCCTCACGGCTATGGACGGATTATTCGTGACAACAGCGGGAATGCGTGCCGGATAGTCGAGCAAAGAGATGCCGATGAAAAGCAGCGGAATATTAAGGAAATCAACTCCGGGATATATTGTTATGATATTCAATGGCTTGTGAAATCATTGAAAAAGCTAAATAATAATAATGAGCAAAAAGAATATTACCTGACCGATACGATGTCTATTATTTGTGAGAATGGCGGGGACATAGGTGTGATATCGCTTGACAATCATGAGGAAATTACCGGAATAAATGACAGGGAGCAGCTTGCCGCCGCCGAAAGGATATTAAACAGAAGGATAATAAAAAGGCACATGAAAAGCGGAGTAACTTTTTTAATCCCCGATAGCTGCATTGTTGAAGAAAATGTAAGCATCGGAGCCGATACAGTGATATATCCCGGTACAATACTAAAAGGTTCCACTTCAATTGATGTTAATTGTGCTATTGGACCAAATTGCATGATATCCGACACGATAGTAGGTAAAAATACAAAAGTAATTTATTCGGTTATAAACCAAAGCCGAATAGGCGGCGATACAACTGTGGGGCCTTTCGCTTATTTAAGGCCGGGAAGCATAATTGGAGAAAAAGTAAAAATCGGTGATTTTGTTGAAATAAAAAAATCCGTCATTGGTGATGAGACAAAGATATCTCACCTGACATATGTAGGCGACGCTGAAATTGGAAGGAATGTTAATTTGGGATGCGGCGTTGTTTTTGTTAATTATGATGGAAAAGTAAAAAGCAAAACAGTCGTCGGAGACAACAGCTTTATTGGTTGTAATGTGAACCTTATATCCCCTGTAGAAGTTAAACCGAATTCTTATATTGCGGCAGGTTCCACGATTACTGATGAAGTGCCTGAGTATTCACTTGCAATAGCCAGAAGCCGACAGACAATTATAAGGGATTGGGTTAAGAAAAAAGGAAGGGTACGAGGAGAAAAATCTGATAATTAATACAACATAAATGTGGAGGTTTAAAATGAACATTCAGGGAAAAGACATGAAAATATTTGCAGGCAATTCCAACTTACCTCTTGCCCGGGATATTGCGGCAAAAATCGGATTACCGCTTGGGGCTTCAAATGTTGGGCGTTTCAGCGACGGTGAAACGGCAATAAGCATAAACGAAGTTGTTCGAGGTTCGGATACTTTTATTATTCAACCCACATGCACGCCGGTGAACGATAACCTGGTAGAGCTCTTAATATTGATTGACGCATTGAAAAGAGCTTCCGCAGGAAGGATAACCGCCGTTATACCGTATTTTGGGTATGCAAGACAGGACAGAAAAGCAAAGGCAAGGGATCCGATTTCGGCTAAATTAGTTGCGAACCTGATTACCGTTGCAGGCGCAGACAGGGTGCTGACAATGGATCTTCACGCCACACAGATCCAGGGGTTTTTTGACATTCCTCTTGATCAACTGACGGGAACACCGATTTTAGCGCAATATATGGCTGAGAAGTTTAAAAATCTTGATGATCTTGTTGTGGTATCTCCCGACGTGGGAAGTGTTTCAAGGTCGAGGAAGTTTGCGGAAAGGCTTGAAGCTCCGCTTGCGATTATAGATAAAAGGCGGCCGAAAGCAAATGTATGTGAAATTATGAATATTATTGGAGACGTACGCGGTAAAAAGGCGGTCCTTGTTGATGATCTTATAGATACCGCGGGGACCGTGGCAACAGCATCGGAAGCACTGATTGAAATGGGTGCAAGTGAAGTTTATGCCTGCTGCACTCATGGTGTATTATCGGGTGAGGCGATAGATCGAATAAAAAATTCGCCGATTAAGGAACTTGTTACGCTAAATACGATTCCGTTACCGAAAGAGAAGAAAATAGATAAGATAACGGTACTGTCCGTAGCGGAAATCTTTGCGGAAGCAATTGAATGCATATACGGCAATATTTCCATTTCGACACTGTTCACTCAGCGTTAGCCCTCATTATAATAAAGCGCCTTATACACAATGCTTTCCAAATGCTCATTTACTAAGCTGAAGTAGCATTCTGTTTTATCCTTCGGGGAGGTTTTTTAATGTTTGTTATTGCGGGGCTGGGCAATCCCGGAAAAGAGTATGAAAGAACGCGCCATAATGCAGGTTTCCAGTGTATTGATTATTTGTCCGCTCTTTACCGCATACCTGTTTTGAAAGCAAAATTTAAATCATTGACAGGAGAGGGCATTATTCAAGGAAAGAAAGTTATCCTTGTAAAGCCGCAAACCTATATGAATAACAGCGGTGAAGCCATTAAGGCTGTTGTAGATTTTTACAAAGTTGAAACAAACAGCCTCGTGGTTATATACGATGATGCCGACTTGGAACGGGGTGTTATCAGAATACGCCCTAAAGGAAGTTCAGGAACGCATAATGGTATGAAATCAATCATATATCATTTGCAGACTGATGAATTCCCCCGTTTTCGCATTGGCATTGGAAAGCCATTGGAGAATCAGGATTTGGTTTCCTATGTGTTAGGGAAATGTAATCAGGACGAACAGCGGATTATGAATGAGGCTATTGAAAAAACCGCAATGGCTGTTGGAGATTTTATAGCTGCGGGAATTGAAATAGCGATGTCTAAGTACAACGGAAATAATAATTGAATTCGGAGCTTTTATGAACATAAAACGCTGGTACGAGTGGAAAGAGATAAGCGAAATACAAAAAAATATTATTGAAGACTATCCAATTGCAATAAACGGCTTGTCCGACACTCAGAGGCACCATCTTGTTTATTCCATAATTGAAGGTGCGGGGAAAAAAGCATTATATGTTGCCGCCAACGATTTGCAGGCAAGGAAAGCGTTCCAAAACCTGGAAGGTCTTTTTGGAGAAGGGGTTTTCTATTTTCCATTTCGTGAAAAAATGCTTTACGATGTTGAGTCAAAAAGCCGTGATCAGTCGTTTCAAAGGATAGAATGCCTCGGGAAAATGCTTGAAAACGACTATACGGTCATTGTTTTATCCTGCGAATCCATTATTGATTATTATATGCTACCGGATCTGTTCAAATCGTATTTTATATCCCTGAAAACAGGCGATACCGTTAATATGGAAGAGATCATACACCGTCTTACCGTTATCGGATATGAAAGGGAGGAAATGGTCGAAGCAAAAGGACAATTTTCGATAAGGGGCGGTATTATTGATATTTTTCCGGTACAGCAGGAGAAACCTGTAAGAATTGAACTGTTTGATATAGAAATTGATTCGATGCGTATATTTGATGCCGAAAGCCAGCGATCATATCAGAATATCGAGCAAGTATGCATATTTCCAGCAAAAGAATTTGTTTTAACTGCGGAGCAGGTACGGCAGGTAGCCGAAAGGCTGGACACGGAGCTTACAGAGTATTTAAGCGGAATTAATGACAGAGATTTAACCGCTTTGTTTAAGTCCAATTTCAATACGTATGCCGAAAAGCTTAATATCAGCGGCAATTTTGCAGGCATAGACAAATTTATCCCATATTTCTATGACAAAGGGCATTCTATTTTTGAATATTTGCGTTCAAACGCGGTCATATTTCTTGAGGATACAGGGCGCTTGAAACAAAGGCTTGAAAACGTTATTGAAGAACATGTGCAGCAATGTGAAATACTTATAGGAAAGGGCATGATACTCCCCAAAACGTTTCATATGTATTTTGACCCTGAAGCCGTTTCTTCACTTATTGGGAACAGGCAGACGGTATACATTAACAGTCTTGATGAAGGAGAAAGCCTGACTGATATTTATAGAAGCTTTTTAATCATCGGGAAAAATATTGAACCGTACCGCGGCCACCTTGAGCAATTAAAAAAGGATATAAAGACATGGATAAGCGATGGATACCAGGTTACGTTACTGGCGTCAACGGATAAAAGAAAAAGCGGGCTTATAAAGTTTTTATCTGATGAAAATATAAATGTTTATTCCGATGAACCTCCGGGAAATATTCCCTGCGTTATTGTCAGGCAGGGACAGCTTGAAGACGGTTTTATATATCCGCAGATTAAATGGGTTGTCGTAAGTGAAAGCGATATAATTTCCTCTAAAAGAAAAAAGATTGACACTCAGTTTAAAGGTGCTCAGAAAATAAAGGCCTTTACCGACTTGAAAATAGGGGATTACGTTGTTCACCAAACTCATGGGATAGGTTTATATACGGGTATTGAAGCATTAACCGTTGAGGGCGTGAAAAGAGAGTACCTGAAAGTTGAATACCGTGACGGTGGTTTTTTATATATTCCAACAACACAGATGGAATTGATACAGAAATATATAGGCACGGAAGGCAAAACACCAAAGCTGAACAAACTGGGCGGAACCGAATGGATCAAGGAAAAGAAAAAGGTTAAGGAATCGCTTAGGGAACTTGCTGCCGGCTTAATAAAGCTTGAGGCGGAAAGGGAAATGAGGAAAGGGTTTTCGTTCTCGCCAGACACCGTATGGCAAAAACAATTTGAAGAATTCTTTCCATGGAATGAAACAAAGGATCAACTGCGCTGCGTTGAAGAAATTAAACGAGATATGGAATCTGACATAATAATGGATAGGCTTCTTTGCGGAGATGTGGGCTATGGAAAGACCGAAGTAGCGTTAAGAGCCGTATTTAAGGCCGCAATGGACGGAAAACAGGCTGCGTTTCTTGTTCCAACTACGGTATTGGCCTCTCAGCATTTTGACAATTTTAAAAAAAGATTTGCTCATTTTCCGATAGCTGTTGAAATGTTAAGCCGTTTCAGGACCGCATCGGAACAGAAAAAAATTATAAGGGGTTTAAAATCCGGACTGATAGATGTTGTTGTTGGAACACACAAACTGTTTAACAAAGAAGTAAGGTTTAAGGATCTCGGCCTGCTTGTTATAGATGAAGAACAGCGTTTTGGTGTTGAGCAGAAGGAAAAGATAAAAAGTATGTATCCAAATGTGGATATACTTACGCTGTCAGCGACTCCTATTCCCAGGACACTTCATATGTCTCTTACAGGGTTGAGGGATATAAGCACTATTGAAGAACCGCCCGAACAAAGGTATCCTGTGCAAACCTATATACTTGAGTACAGAGAGGATGTTATTGAGGACGCGGTTAAAAGGGAAATTGCCAGAGATGGGCAGGTTTTTTATTTATATAACAGGGTGAAGGGGATACAATCGAAGGCCGTACGCCTGCAGGAACTGATACCTCAGGCCAGAGTTGGGTATGCGCACGGCCAGATGAGTGAGCGGCAGCTTGAGAAGGTCATTCTGTCATTTTTAAACAGGGAGTTTGACGTACTGGTTTGTACAACCATTATTGAAAATGGAATAGATATGCCAAATGTAAATACTATTATTGTTGAAGACGCAGACAGGCTCGGGCTTGCACAATTATACCAGCTCAGGGGCAGAGTCGGGCGTTCGAACCGCCTTGCTTATGCGTATCTGACATATCGCAGGGATAAAGTTCTTAATGAGATCGCGGAGAAAAGACTAAAAGCAATACGGGAATTTACCGAATTTGGTTCCGGTTTCAAAATAGCTATGAGGGATCTTCAGATAAGGGGGGCGGGTAACCTTTTAGGGCCTGAACAGCATGGGCATATGGAAGCAGTCGGCTACGATACTTACGTAAAACTTTTAGATGAAGCGGTTAAGGAACTAAAGGGGCAAACTCATATTGAAAAAGCTAAGGAAGTCTTTGTGGAATTCAAGCTGGATGCATACCTTGAAAAGACTTATATTGCTGATGAAAAAGCGAGGCTTGACATGTATAAAACAATAGCGGCGCTTGAAACCGAAGAAGAAGCTATTGATGTACGCGACGAACTGATTGACCGGTATGGAAATATTCCTGAAGCAGCTTCAAATCTTATAGATATAGCTCTTGTGAAAAACATGGCCGGAAAATGTGGTTTTGATACGATAAAACAGAAAGATGATATGGTTATTTTATATTTTACTGATAAGAAAAATCTTCCGCTTACACTGCTTAATGAGTTGATTCCCAGAGAAAAAGGAAAACTGATGTTTTCGGCCGGAAAGAACCCTTATCTGTCGTATAAGATAAAAGGGCTGAATTACCGAGAAGCCTTGAACAATATTAAAATTCTGTTACAGGATATTCTGAAATTGAAGTCGGAACAATAATTGATTATAATGATATTATTCGCGGATATGCTTTATTTGCTTTAGCCGCTCACAGTGTTTTTACTGGCTGCTTGTTTCTGTTTAAAACGCCGTACCATAAAAAAGGTGAAACGGATGAATAAAAAGATATCGGTTATAATAATTGCTGTAATTGTTATTGGGACGCTAATTGGTTATTTTATATGGGAATTCGGAAATTATGTTGCTAAAGTTGGAAACCATAAAATCTTAAACCATGAATATACCTTTTTTTTGCGTACACTGAAAAAAACCGCGGAAGCGGAAGCCGGTGCATACAGCGAAAAAGAGATAAAGGAATTATGGGAAAATCCGGCAGGCGGAGAAGACCCGGTTGCTATAATAATGAACAGGGCCCTTGAATATGCAAAGGAATTCAAAATACAGCTCATAATGGCGGAGCGGGAAAGATTCAAATTATCCGACAGTGAACTAAGCCAAATCCGTCAATCCCTTGATAACCTATTAGATGACAAAGAATATGCAAATTTTTTAAAAAATGCTCTCGGCCTTAATCCCAGACAATACAAAGATATGATGATAAAAAGAAAACTTGTTGAGAAATACGTTGATAACTACTTGCAAACACACAGTGTTGATATGTCACAGTATAACGAGAAACTATCGGAATGGAAAAACGATCCGGCGTTCAATCTGGTTAAGAACGAAAGAGTGCTTCAAAAAGTTACAAATAAAAATATGATCCTGTTGCAATAAGCCTCCACAAAACCACCTTATGGTTGACAACATTTATATTGGTACGTTTGCATAAAAACGACAGAATATATTCATAATAAGAACGGAAGATTTCTTAGGTTGAAAGGAGGCAACAGACCTTGAAAGCAACAGGCATCGTTAGAAGAATCGATGATTTGGGACGCGTGGTAATTCCCAAAGAAATCAGAAGGACACTGCGTATTCGTGAAGGAGATCCTCTGGAGATATTTACCGACCGTGAAGGTGAAGTTATTCTTAAAAAATACTCCCCGATTGGTGAATTGGGTGATTTTGCATCGGAATATGCCGAATCTCTTCATAATACCAGTGGCCACATAATATGCGTAGCGGACAGGGATTCAATTATTGCTGTTTCGGGCGCGTCAAAAAAGGAATTTCTTGAAAAGCAGTTAAGCAGCGAGCTTGAAAAGATTATGGAGTCAAAAAGCACGTTTGTCGCTCCTTCGGCGGATGCGGCAAAGGTTACAATTCTACATGACGATAACGAGGAAAAGTATACTTCACAGGTTATTACACCTATTATATCTGAAGGCGATCCCATCGGCGCAATTATGTTTTTATCAACAGACCCAAAAACTAAAATGGGTGATGTTGAAACGAAATTAGCCCAATCTGCGGCGAATTTTTTGGGAAAGCATATGGAACAATAGCAAGAGAGCCTTTTGGCTCTCTTGTTTTATCATGTCAATCTTGTTGCTATTCGAGTTTTATTTACCACTTGCAAGTATCATGGTAATTAAGTATAATTACAGTTGTCGTGCTAGACGGGGAGGTAGCGGTGCCCTGTACCTGCAACCCGCTATAGCAGGGTTGAATTCCTGCCCGAGGCATATTACTGTGGAAAAGGGATTTGATTTGGGGGCAATGAAGATTGGGTCTTGCGCAATTCAAGGCTGTAAACCCCGTCAGGTTCGGAAGAAAGCAGCGGTAAGCAGTTATCTGGATGTGCCGCAAGGGCGCCTAATCAGAGCTTTCTGTCATTGTACCGTCCGTAGTCGTATGTCGACGGCAGGTGCACGACTTTTAATTATTCTGTACCCGCCGCCTATATAGGTTGAGCGGAAGTTCATTTTTCATCCCATTAACAAAATCCGGTTAAAAAGTTTTTCTTTTTAATTAATTATATGTTAAAATATGATAAGTTTTGGGGGCAATTTATACAATATATTCCAAATTACATGCTTTTCTTTTTTTATTTTGCAAAAATTGTGGTTTATTAAATAGAGTTTTTTTTACAAAAACTATTGTATGTCACAATAATCTGCCCGATAGATAAAATGAAAGGATAAATTAAATTACTAGCTTAGCTGACAGGCGGGTAAACGATATGCAGAGAAAAAACAAAAGAAAAAGCCGTATTATTATAGTTTGTGTGGTTTTCAGTTTATTTTGGGCAGTTTTTAGTTTATTAAAAGCGGACTTCATATGGGAGTTATACAATAAACATGCAATAAGAGGTTTTATTTTATCCGTTCCGATAGCTTCAATCCTTATCATTTATTATTTTGTGACGTATATCAGATTTCTGAATAATGATCTGAAAAAATCCAACCGCTACATTCGTAAAATAATTGAAGAAAATGATACTTTAAAAGAACCGGTGGAATCCTCGTTTCCCGTTGTCGACAGCATTAACCGGTCCATTGCGGAACTGTCGGAAATCCGGCTCAGGCAATTATCCGAACTTAATCATAAAACAGCTCAGCTTAATGAAAAAAATACTGAACTAAATGATGCATATATGCAGCTTGAGTCATCATTTGGACAGCTGCAGGCCGCATTGGAGCAATTGAACGACTCGGAAAAAAGGTATCATTCACTGGTAATTAACATACCGGATATAGTGCTTACATTGGATAAACAGGGAATCATTACATATGCAAGCCGTGCATGTAAAGATATATTGTCGTTCAGGCGTCCGGATATTGTTGGAAGACCATTTAAGTTTATTATTCATGATTCCTGTGCGGATAGCTTTAGTTTTGATGCATTAATAATGGATATTGAAAAGGGTGGAGAACAACGTATTAATATATTATTACGCAGAAAAGACAATACTGCCATACAAACCGAAATTAAATTTAACGCTATTATTGATTCTCCTAATAATGACTGTGTTCAAGCCATTATCCGTGATGTAACCGAACAAAAGCACATGGAGAACACGCTGCGGCAAAACAATCACAGGTTGGAGATATTAAACAGATTCAGCCACAAATTAGCTTCTGCTATGGAATTATCGGATATCTACAGGACCAGTGTCAATACAGTGACAAATGAATTGGGTTTTTATGGATGTATTTATTTTTTAATGGACAAGAGTGAGCGATTCTACAAAATTATGGAATACTCGGGTGAGTATTTTAATAAAGCCGGCAGAATTGATCAGTTCCTATATATAAACCGGAACGCCAAAGCGCTCTCGTATAACGATTATGATGGGATTATTCTTGATTATGAACAAGTACCCAAATACCTTGTAATGAATGATAGCATTGAGGATGCAAGCTGTTACAGGCAGGCGTATATCCAACAGCTTCGAGTAGGAGGACATGCATCAGGCCTTTTTATTGTTTTGAATAAATCATTTTTTATAGAGGAAGAACTGAATATCCTGCGTTCTATCGGGCACACAACGCTGGTTGCGGTTGAGAACACGATGCATCTTATTGAATCTAAAAACAATTTTGTGCAAACAATAGATGCTTTAATTGCCGCAATAGAAGCAAAGGATCAGTATACAAGAGGTCATTCGCAAAGGGTGTCAAGCATTGCCGTTAAAATAGCCGATAGAATAGGAATGACAAAACAACAGGCTGAAGAACTGAGAATTGCCGGAATTTTGCACGATATCGGGAAAATAGGAATCAGCGATAGAATATTGCTGAAGAAAGGTCCTCTGACCAAAGAGGAATATGAGATAATAAAAAAGCATCCCGCTATAAGCAACAGGATACTATATCCGATCGGATTATCGGATCGGATATTAAAAGCTGTTGCGTTCCATCATGAGCGTTTTGACGGAAAAGGGTACCCTTTCGGACTGACAAACGAGAGCCTTGGTCTTGAGCCTCAAATAATTGCGGTTGCTGATGCCTATGATGCGATGACATCTTCAAGACCGTACAGGGGCGCGCTCTCGTATGAAAATGCGATATCTGAGCTAAAAAATAATAAGGGCAGCCAGTTTCACCCCGGGATCGTTAATGTAATGCTGCAATTACTTGAAGAAAGAGAGATAATATGACTATGCATCCCTAAACCGTATTTAAGTTTCCTTTATTACGCATTAGTTCTTCGTTATTTGACAATACCTGAATAGTAACTGGGGCCTTAAATATTTAGGTAATTTAATACACGAATTATTGGCAATATTAAATTTGTGTGTTATAATCATAAAGGTTTTTAGGACGGGATACCGGACTTTTTTTGTTTGTTTTTGTCGTATATCTCAATATTTATACAGGAGGCCATATAATGAAAACAAGTGTGGAAAACATAGGAAATAATGTTGTAAAACTGAGGATTGAAATAGATGCGGAAGCATTTAGCGAAAGTATTAAAAAGGCGTATTTAAAAAACAAGGGCCGGTTTAACATTCCTGGGTTTAGAAAAGGTAAAGCACCGCAGAACATAATTGAAAGATATTATGGTGAAAGCGTATTTTATGAGGAAGCTTTTAACCTTGCGTGCCCCGACGCATATGAACAAGCATTGAAAGATAACAATATACAGCCCGTTGATCGTCCGGAATTGGACATTGAGCAGATAGGCAAAGGAAAAGACCTTGTGTTTACGGCAAAGGTCACTGTTAAGCCGGATGTTAAACTGGGTCAATATAAAGGGTTAAAAATAAAAAAAGATACCGCAAAAATAACCGATGAAGATGTGCAAAAAGAACTGGAAAGAATTCAGGAAACCAATGCAAGGCTTATATCAATAGAAGACAGGCCGGTTAAAGATAAAGATATCGTAAACATTGATTTCGAAGGTTTTTTAGATGGAGAGCCGTTTGAAGGAGGCTCCGCAAAGGGATACAGCTTGACTATTGGCTCGGGAAGGTTTATTCCCGGATTTGAAGAACAACTGATTGGTGTTGAAAAAGGCAGTAAAAAAGAAATAAAAGTAACATTTCCCGAAGACTATAACAATGAATCATTAAAAGGGAAGGAAGCTGTTTTCACTGTCACGGTTAATGAAATAAAAGAAAAGGAATTGCCGGTTATTAATGATGAGTTTGCACAGGATGTAAGCGAGTTTGACACATTAGAGGAGTATAAGGCGGATATCAGAAAAAAGCTTGAAGAAAGTGCCGAGGACGCGGCTAATAAAAAGTATGAGGATGAAATTATAAAAAAAGCGGTTGATAATGCGGAAGTTGACATTCCCGAAGTAATGGTTGAGCATCAGCTTGACGATATGATGAGAAGACTGGATTTAACTTTAAGATATCAGGGTATGGACATAAATTCGTATATCGACATGATGGGTACCGACGGGCAAACATTAAGGAATGAAAGCCGGGAAAGAGCCATACAGCAAGTTAAAACACAGCTTGTTCTTGAAAAAATTTCGCAGGTGGAGCAAGTGGATGCCACCGAAGAGGAAATTAACGCGGAAATTGCTAAAATGGCTGAAAACTACAAACAGAATGCTGAAGATTTTAAGAAACATTTAAAGAATGACGATATAGAATATATTAAAGATACTGTCATCACAAGAAAAACAATAAAGGTTATGACGGAAGGGAAAAATGACGCGGAACAGTAATGAGAAAAATTCGGGCAATTATGTTTAAAAGATTGTGGACGGGGAAATTTAATTGTATATGACATGTACGCAGCAATGAAAAAATGTGCCGGAGTTTGCTTATTTTACAGGGGCGCGAGGCTTTTACCGCACATATATTGCCTGAATGGATTGAATAAACAGAATACTTTTAATATGATAAGTATATGATTGTCTCAATGAGATCATATTAAGGAAAAGGGGGATGCGAGATGGCATTAGTACCTATTGTTGTTGAACAGAGCAATAGAGGAGAGCGTTCATATGATATATATTCACGTCTTTTAGAAGATCGGATTGTTTTTCTGAGTGATGAAGTTAATGATGTTACAGCCAGCCTGGTTGTTGCACAGATGCTGTTTCTGGATGCCAAGGACCCTGATAAGGACATTCAGTTTTATATTAACAGCCCGGGCGGATCGGTAACGGCTGGCATGGCTATTTATGACACGATGCAGCATGTGAAATCGGATGTGTCGACGATTTGTGTCGGTATGGCCGCGAGCATGGGAGCTTTCCTTTTGGCATCAGGCACAAAGGGGAAGAGATATGCGCTTCCAAACAGCACGGTAATGATTCATCAGCCTATTGGTGGCGCAAGAGGCCAGGCTACCGATATAAAGATTCATGCTGAATGGATATTAAGGGTTAAAGACAATATTAACAGAATTTTGAGTGAAAGAACCGGCCAGCCGCTTGAAAAAATTCAGAATGATGTAGAGAGGGATTTTTTTATGTCGGCCGAAGAAGCTAAAGAATACGGAATCGTTGACCAGGTTATGGAACATAAGTAACGGGGTGATTTTCAGTGTCAAGATATGATGAAAAGAAACAATTGAAATGCTCTTTTTGCGGAAAAGCGCAGGAACAGGTAAAACGACTTGTTGCCGGACCTGGCGTTTATATATGTGACGAGTGTATCGAACTGTGCTCAGAGATTATAGGCGAAGAATTCGAGGATACAAGCGTTGATATACAAATGGATGAAATTCCGAAGCCCGCTGAAATTAAAGATACGCTTGATCAATATGTGATTGGACAGGAAAAAGCAAAACGGGCAATGGCCGTTGCAGTGTATAACCACTACAAGAGGATAAATGCCGATCTTGCTGCGTCCGATGTTGAGCTGCAAAAAAGCAATATTTTAATGATAGGTCCTACAGGTTCCGGAAAAACATTGCTTGCACAAACCCTGGCAAAGATATTAAATGTCCCTTTTGCCATTGCGGATGCTACATCGTTAACCGAAGCCGGTTATGTAGGCGAGGATGTCGAAAATATTCTTTTAAAGCTTATCCAGGCAGCGGATTACGATATTGAGCGCGCGGAAAAGGGAATTATTTATATCGATGAAATTGACAAGATAGCCCGCAAATCTGACAATCCTTCAATTACAAGAGATGTAAGCGGCGAGGGTGTGCAGCAGGCACTGCTGAAGATACTGGAGGGTACTGTCGCATCAGTTCCCCCGCAGGGTGGAAGGAAACATCCTCATCAGGAGTTCATCCAGATCGATACGACGAACATATTGTTTATATGCGGAGGAGCTTTTGACGGGTTAGACAAAATAATCCAGAACAGGATCGGTAAAAAGACAATCGGGTTTGGTGCAGTAACTGAAAGCACACGGGAAAAGGACATAGGAGAACTTTTCCAGATGGTTGCGCCGCAGGACTTGTTAAAATATGGGTTAATCCCTGAATTTATTGGCAGAATGCCGATTGTAGCTTCATTGCATTCATTGGATCGCGATGCGCTGATAGAAATCCTTACAAAACCCAAAAATGCGCTTGTAAAACAATATAAGAAATTTTTCGAATTGGATGGTGTGGAGCTTGAGATTGAAGAAGAAGCCCTGCATGCCATTGCGGATAAAGCGATGGAGAGAAAAACCGGTGCAAGAGGACTTCGTGCAATCATGGAAGAAATTATGCTTGATGTAATGTATGATATACCATCCAAAAGAAATGTTGAAAAATGCATAATTGATAAGGAAACCGTAATGTCGGGGAATCCGCCGACTCTTACCTTTAATGAAACAAAAAAGGCGATCAACCCGCCAAAAAAGAAAAAACACAGTGAAAACATTAATTCAGCATCATAACAGCACTATTGCGTTACTATTTAAACTATTGTAAATAAATCAAAAGGCGCAGGATATTAAATATATTCTGCGCTTTGCTTTCATATCTGTTCAAACGTAAGAAGAACTATTGTATAATAGTTCAGTTTGTACATTATTTCCGCGGGTCCTGTTTCGGGTGTTTCGTTTCCTTGTGCGACAAAGCACG
>JAAYBO010000137.1 GCA_012730095.1 Clostridiaceae bacterium | reverse complement strand
TGCCCTTTTTCTCCACTCTATTCTGCTGTCAATGTCCGATTTTCAAATTACTTACATTTCTGTAATATCAACTCGTTGTTTTCATAACTTTTTTGACACTACCCTAGGTACATGATAAAATTTATAGATGGAATTAAGATACATGAGCTTGAATATTATTTTCTTATGGCTTAAGCCGAAAAAAAAGAAAGCGCCTGTGTGGCGCTTAATAAAACAGGTTCTATATCCAGCTTATTTTGCATGTTTTATATTATTTTACAATTCTACCCCGATATTTTTACTTTTTGTTTTTATTGGCGTTTTTATTCCTGTTTCCTTTGTTTTTATACCATTCATTCCAGTCTTCCCAGCCATCCTTATCGTACCATTTGTACCAGTTTTCCCAATCTTCCCGGTCGTCGTCATCGTCGTCCTTATCCTTATTATAGGATTTGCGCCATTCTTCCCAGTAGTCCTTATCGTACCAGTCATAGCAGTTCTGCCAGTTCCAATTAAAGTTCCAGTTTTTGTACCACTGGTTTATATTGTTGAACCACTTCATCTGATACCTGTTGTTGTCAAACGGCTTGAATGCTTCCTTTATTACATCGAGATCTTTTTCCTTAAGGTCTGCCCATTTCCTGTTTTTCTTTAATTTATCCCAGTAATCGTCTTTGTCGTACTGTTTAACTATTGCCTTTGCCAGCTCCAGCAAATCATGTACGTCGATGCTGCCGTCACCGTTAATGTCATATTTTTCATCAGTCTCAGGTTTCGGAGTTGGTGTTGGTTTCGGTTTTGCGGTTCCAAGCAGCGTAAGGTTTATGCCGGTTACGGCTTCTTCTTCGGCGTCAACAATTGTAGCCCTGCTTTTTGATGATTGTGTCCCACTTTTGCTGTAATACCCTGTTGCAGTATAACCTGTTTTCTTATCCGCCGTATATGATACGATATAACCGGTACTCTTTACCGGAACCGTCAGTGTGTAAGATTTTGAAGAAGCTCCCTCTGCTATTGTTACTGCCTTTTTGATATAAAAATCGTCGGAGCTGCTGGTTAACGAGCCGTTGTTATACGCCGTAACAGTAACTTCAATACCGTCGTCAGAGGCTTCATCATCGTCCGGCAGGTAAACCTTCCCATTTATATTTGTAAACAGGAGTGTGGTAAGGTTTATTTCGGTAACTGTATTGCCTACGTCTACAAGTGTTACCTTGCCCTCATTCCTGCTTGTTCCGTTTTTGTAGTAATAACCTGTTTCTTCATATGTCCCGTCTTTATATTTGTAATATAGTTTATAGCCGCTGCCGACTTTGTTAAGAGGTTTCCTTATTTTTATAGTATCCGGGGAAGTTAAAGTAGCTAAAGGCCAAACGGGGCATATCCTTTCTCAACAGTGTATGAAACACTGAAGCGTGCGTCCTTATTTGTGCTTTTAGGAATCATTATACTGTAGCTTAAGGCTTTTTCTCCTTTTGGTATAGTTAAAACCCTGGAGACAGAAACATCATCATTACCTTTATTCTATGTATTGAAATATAAAGTATTTGGGTATTCTGTTAAATTTATGTTGCAAAAAATTTACAGCTCTATAACCTTTGCATCACTCCCTTCAGAAATACCGAAACCTGATAAAATTTGCCTTCTAATAAAATGTACGAACAGAAGCTTATTATTTTGAGGGTTCTAACCCAAAAATGTTAATGATTTGAGAAAGAGCTGTAATAAAAGAAAAATGACTTTAACATTAATGAAATATGGTTAATTTGGATAAAACTGATACATGTTTCTATGGTAGCGGCTCCTGGCTTGAAACCTCTCTCCAGCTTTTTACCTCCCAGCCCGAGTTTACAGGTTCGGTGAAATGCGGCGGCGCGTCATAGGACATCCGGTAATCGAACTGATTATCGGAACTATAACCGGAACCGTTTGTAAACCCTGTAGCGCTGGGATACCTTACAATCCTTGAACCAATATACTTTATTTGCTTTAAATTTTTGTTGTTACGTTCAAAGTAATTCAAATCCTGCATTCTAACAGTACGGCAGTACAAAGCGGCCTGTATCTTCAAATTTTCAACAGCAGTAAAAACGGAGCCATCGTTTGCAACAGGCCAGTTGTTAGTCCGGTTATGTATTATTATATCGTTGTCGGTAACAAGGCCAAGCATATCATCGGATATATTTGCCGGGTTTTTATTTTCATATGTCGGTATGCTTTCATCACCTGATGCGTAAGTAATACCCTGGTAATTATAAGCCTCGTTATATTCTTTTTGATTGTTTCTTATTGTATTGTCGGTCGGATCCTTCGCACAAATATAAATATCCCCTTCCGCAATAATGGTCAGCCTTCCGTCAAGAACTCCAGAAATATATAAATCACCCCGATCGTTTATGTCGCTCTTTATGTATATTACACCGCTTTCAGGATGTGATACATTATCCGACAATGTTCCGTCGCTTTGTCTTATTTTCAGGGTTTTGTTATCCAGTAAAATATATGTTCTTCCGGTATATGTGTATCCGCCGTTATCCGGATAACCCCATACCGTTAATTCGGAGTTTGTCGCAGGCATCTGAAGGCGGCTCATTTTTACCGGTTCTTTTGCAAAATCAACTCCTTTAACATCCTTGTTTTTTACATAACCGACAAAATCAAAAAATTTGGCTCCGGAGTAAGCAAGTAAATCACCATTTGAAAAGTATGGACCCTTTATTCTTGAATCAGAGGAAAAATACACCCCTTTTCCTTCCCCGTTTTCAAAAATTATATAGTTTGTAAACATACGTTTGTGGATTTCAACATAAATGGTTCTATAAGCCGAACTGTCCGCCGTCCAGCCTGTAGATTTTACTCCGACCACCGGATTGCTAATTGTCGGAGGCGTTACTTCAACTTTGAAATATCCGATAAGCTTATTACCGCTTGAATATGCTGTTTTTTCATATGCCTTTGTATATCCGGCCCATTCCTGATTTTCAGAAGCCACATAAGTGGATTCAATTCTAAAACCTTCATCTTCATTTTCACCAAATTTATAAAAGTAAGTATCATTGTTTAATAACCACAGGTATTTGTTATAACCCGCCTCGGCAATATGCAGCGCTTGTTCCGAGGAATTAAGGCTGTAAATGGTTTTCGAATCATAATTTATTACCGACACTACGGTAATACCCAAAAGAAGCATTATTGCAATAAGAACAAGTACGATCGGCAATGCAATTCCCTTTTGATCCGTTAGCTTAACCATTTTACTCCCTCCTTTCGTTCAGGTTAACCATACCCTTATTTCGGAAAACCCCTTGAGCGTGATGTCAGGATTTTCACAGCCACAATCGGCTTATTTAGCGGCTTATTCATGTCGTTACCGATCAGGGTAATTTTAATCTCCCTGCGGTCGTTTGCTGACGAGCCGGTTATATCTTCAAAACCGAATGTTACCTCCTTTTCATTCCCGCCATCTTTTATTGTAGTGTTTTCTACCGCACCGTCCATTATGGTTTCCCAATTGTCAATTGTATCATAGGGCGGATTTGCGGTTGACGGCGGAATGCCGGTTTCACATGCTATCCATCCCCGCTGCAGTATACTGCTGTTTGGGATGAATTGATATGAAACTCTAATGTAATTTTCTTCTTTAGCATCGTATATGTATATATCAAGCTCCTTTGAAGAGACAATCCTGACGGCATGTGTGTCTTTGTTCGGCTTTGATGCCGAACGGATATCCCTGTCCAATTGCGTAAAAACCATGTTGATTTGATGATTGGTATAAGAACGTGCATCATTTTTGTTATAACTTGACTGAATAAAAAAGTAAAAAGTATAAATGCCTGCGAGTACAATGGCAATAAGTGCAAGGACTATTATTAATTCTACCAGCGTAAACCCTTTTTTGTTATTATATATAAGTCTCTCCTTCATTAGTCCACCGGCCCTTTCTCTGTAATGCGAAGCCAGTTTAATACAGGAGACAGTGATTGATCATCCGTAGTAAATATTTCTTTAATCCAGAGGTATTTGTTTTCAAAATTCTCAAGATAACCGATATCGGGGACAATATCGCCGTTGCCGGCCTTTTTATACCCTTCTGTCGGGATTTGGTTCTTTCCGTCGGTGACAACGGTCCATATCTCAAAAGCCGTTCCTTCCGGTACTTCGGCATCCCATTCAATATATAAGTACTTGTCTGATTCGTGCTCAGCCAGAGGAATCGGCAAGCTCAGCCGTTCACCGTAGTTCATTCGTCCCTGGCTTTGGAGAAATTCAATTTCATATATCCGTACTCCTTGATTTTGGGATTGATGCTCCGAAGTTATATACAGTTCGAAG
>JAAYBO010000014.1 GCA_012730095.1 Clostridiaceae bacterium | reverse complement strand
CAGTGACGGATATTCAGCTGGCCCGGAATCTAAAGAGATTAATAGATGAACAAAAAAGCTGCACGAATAAACACGGGGGTGAGCTGATTGAGTAAAAGAGTATTTGAGTTAGCTAAAGAATTGAATACAACAAGTAAAAGGCTTATTGAGAAGCTGGCGGAAATAAACATCAATGTAAAAAGCCATATGAGCCTGCTTGAAGAGAATGATCTTGAAAAGCTGTATAAACACATAGGTGTGGTTAACAGAAACCGGGTTGATGGCACTGAGGAAAAGAGCACTGCCGATCAGCAGGAAGAACCGGACAATTTAATTGTGCGAAAAAATATACCGCGAATAATAAGAAAAACTGAAATTATTATACATGATGACGATTATGGCCATGACAGCAGAGAAAAAGAAAAAAAGAGAAGCAAACGCAGCTATGTTCGTACATCAAGCAGTACGGACGGTTTGATGGCGGGATTGAGAAGAGACGGCGACAGTAGTAATATTCCCTCAATAAGGAAGCATGTTCCTGATGGAAGTAAAAAAGTGCGGGAACGTGATAAACCAGTCAGGGAAAAAGTGGAAGAGTCAAAGGTTCAGGATTTGGGGAAAGATGATATTATCGGTATAACTCAGAGGACTGACAGGATTAGAAGACCTGTAGACAGTATTCTGAGCATCAAAAAAGTATCTTCGCGTGATGAACGTGAAAAACTTGCGGCCAGCGATGCGGCAGACAGAAAAGGGATTACGGGTACAGGTGAGCAGGTGGACACGGTCGACAATATAAAGGAGAAAAAAGAGCCGGTTGTGAAAACCGATCCACCGGTTGCAGACACAAAAAGCGAACAGACAATTACTTCAAAAAGGGAAAAGACGGATAAGCATATGAAATTGGACATTAAAGACGCTCACGAATACGAACAAATGCCGAAAATATCCGGTAAAACTGCGGAGAAACCACAAAAGCCTGATACTGAGCAGGAGAAAGAAACAGTTGATTCGGCATCAAAAGAAGCGGCTGCCCGAATTGAGCCTGAAAAACCGGCCAAGGCCGTTGAAAGGGATGAGCAGGCAAAAGAGGCTCAACCTGAAGCTATACAAAGCAAAAAGGGTTCAGCGGCACCGAAACCAGACAAAGAGCTTTCTGCCGAGCGGCGCAAAGTTAAGAGCGGAAGCCCTGCGGCGGATAAAGATGCAAAAAGTTCTAAACCCGGAGCACGCAAACGCCAGCAGCTGGGACATTCCAAAAGCCAGGCGGAAAAATATGATTATGCTCAAAACAAACAAAAAACCCTTGTTATCCCTAAGGCGAACATCATTCCGGGTCTGGTTGAAGAAAAGAATAATTTAAGGGGAGAAAGAAGAACTGCCATTACCCGTGACCTGGAAAAAGGAATAAAACGGGAAGCCAAAATAGAGCAGCCAAGGAAAGACTTTCAGAAAGGGTCTGTTTTTACGGGAGCGAACAGGAATAAATATAAAAAGAATTTCATTATTGGACATAAGGCAAGAGTTAATGATATGTACTCCGACGATTATGTGCTTAATGAATTCTATGAGGAAAAAGAACGGCTTAAAAAAGACAAAAGAAGCAGAAAAGAATCTAAGCATATTCCCCATAAAGCTGTTCTAAAAGAAATTACGATTCCTGACAGCATAACGGTTAAAAACCTGGCTGAAGCATTAAAAAAGACATCTGCCGAAGTCATTAAAAAACTGATGTCCATGGGAATAATGGCAACGATGAATGAAGTGCTCGACTTTGATACCGCCGCTATTATCGGCGACGAATTCAATGTTAAAGTAAATAAGGAAGTAGTTGTAAGCGAAGAAGAAATTTTATTCGATGACACTGAAGATAAAGAAGAAGATCTTGTAGCACGAGCTCCTGTTGTTGTTGTTATGGGCCATGTTGACCATGGTAAAACCTCTCTTCTTGATGCGATTCGCAAAACAAATGTGGTGGATCAAGAAGCAGGGGGCATTACGCAGCGTATCGGCGCTTATAAGGTTCGAATCCACAACCGGGATATAACGTTTCTTGATACGCCGGGGCACGAGGCGTTCACGTCAATGCGAGCCCGCGGCGCAAAAGCGACGGATATTGCGATACTTGTTGTCGCTGCGGATGACGGTGTTATGCCGCAGACAATCGAGGCTATAAATCATGCGAAAGCTGCGAATGTCAGTATAATTGTAGCGATAAACAAGATAGATAAACCCGGCGCGAATCCTGACAGGGTTAAGCAGGAGTTGACAGAACACGGCGTCCTCATAGAGGAATGGGGCGGAGATGTTATTGCGGTGCCAATATCCGCAAAAATGGGAACAAATATTGATCAATTGCTTGAAATGGTCCTTTTAACGGCGGATGTATTGGAATTAAAAGCAAATCCGAACAGGCAGGCTAAGGGAATTGTAATTGAAGCACAGTTAGATAAAGGACGCGGCCCGGTTGCATCATTATTGGTTCAGCGTGGAACACTGCATAGTGGAGATGCAATTGTTTCGGGTACCACATTTGGAAGAATAAGGGCAATGAATGACGAAAAAGGCCGCAGGATAGAATCGGCGGGACCTTCTACACCGGTTGAAGTAATTGGACTTGATGAAGTACCTGAAGCCGGGGAAGTTTTTTACGCGGTGTCGGATGAGAAAATTGCGAAACAACTGGTAGAAAGGCGTAAAAATGAGCAGAGGGAGCAGACTATAGGTACTAAACGAAAAGTCTCACTGGACGATTTGTTTGAGCAAATAAAACAGGGTGAAGTTAAAGAACTTAACATTATTGTGAAGGCTGACGTTCAAGGTTCTGTTGAAGCGATAAAGCAATCCCTTGAAAAACTGAGCAATGAAGAGGTTAAGGTTCAAATTATTCATGGCGCGGTAGGAGCTGTTAATGAAGCCGATGTTACATTGGCGGATGTTTCAAACGCTATTATTATCGGCTTTAATGTACGCCCGCCTGCCAATGTTGTTGAAGCCGCTGCCGCAGTGGGTGTCGATATACGGCTGTACAGAGTTATATATAATGCTATCGAGGATATACAAAACGCTATGAAGGGTATGCTTGATCCCACATTTAAAGAAGTTGTTGACGGCCATGCCGAAGTGCGTCAGATTTTCAAAGCTTCTAATATTGGAACTATCGGAGGGTGTTATGTAATTGACGGAAAGATTTTACGCAGTTCCGATGTAAGGGTTGTTCGTGACGGTATTGTTGTTTATGAAGGAAAACTGGCATCACTTAAGAGGTTTTCCGACGATGTCCGTGAAGTGGTTCAAGGTTATGAATGCGGTATATTAATAGAGAAGTTTAACGATATTAAAGAGGGGGATATATTAGAAGCGTACCGGATGGAGGAAGTGGAAAGGTAACCTTTGTTTGGATGGTGATTTTATGGAAAGAACGGATAGAATAGCAGGTGAAATGAAAAAAGAAATTTCGGACATTATCCGCACCGGAATAAAGGATCCAAGGCTGCCTGAATTTGTTTCCGTAACGGGTGTTCGTGTGACTAAGGATTTGCGTTACGCAAAAGTATATATAAGCGTTTTCGGAAGTGAAGAGCAAAAATCCGATGCGATTAACGCGTTAAAGCATGCCGCCGGTTTTGTAAGGCGTGAATTGGGCCGAAGGGTTAAACTCAGGTATACGCCGGAACTAATATTTATTTCGGATGATTCGATAGAGCAGGGGATACACATTAGTAAGCTTATAGATCAAACTATGAATCCCGATAAAGTTTAGCTTACCGTAAGTATATGATCAAAAGGTTGCTTTTGAAAGGACTGAGCCTTTGAAAGAGTTGATAGAACTAATAAATAAAGCGCACTCCGTCGCCATATTAACCCATTCTTCGCTGGATGGAGATGCATTGGGTTCATCTTTGGGCATAGCTTTAGCCTTGGATTATATAGGGAAAAAGGTTACGGTTTTCCTTGGAGAACCAATTCCCAGGTCGCTTGAGTTTCTGCCGGGTCAGAACCTTATTTCGTCCGACTATGATAAAACGTTCGATCTGGCGATTAGTCTTGATAACAGTGACTTGAAAAGGCTTGGAGACAGGGCCGACATATATATTAGCGCAGAAAAGAAAATAAATATAGATCACCATACGACAAATAGTATGGAAGCGGACAGCCTGTGGATTGATCAGAATGCATCGGCTACCGGGGAAATGGTATATAAGTTGATTAAGGCAATGGGCATTCCGATCAATAAGGATATCGCGGCTTGTATTTATACTGCGATAATAACAGATACAGGCGGTTTTCGTTACAGCAATACCACGCCAGAAAGCCATATTATTGCAGCAGAGCTGATTAAACACGGGATTCCGTTTGCTCGTATAGCAAAAAAGGTTTTTGATATAGTTTCGCATTCAAAAATGTCTTTGCTTAAAAAGACAATTCAGAATTTAACGCTTTATAATGAAGGAAAGGTT
>JAAYBO010000136.1 GCA_012730095.1 Clostridiaceae bacterium | reverse complement strand
CCTCCCAATGATTAAGACGAAAACTTTTTATAAAAGTTCCAAGCTAAATGTAAGAGGTGATATGTTAAACCGGAAGTAACGTAATTAGAAATCCACCCGCGACTAAACTGGCTGTATTGGCGGAAAGTACATAACCGATTCTCCGCGGCACTTTGTGTCCTTTGGCAAAAATAGAAAACACTTTGCAATATAACAGGGCATAAATTTATTCTCAAGCTGTGCGAAAAAATTGCACATAAGTCTTGTGATAGAATAACCTCACCCGTTACCGAAATCATAGATTTCGGACGGGTACCCGAGAACATTGTATCATGAATTTATTCAGCCGGTGTCCGGCTGCCCTTGGTTTCATCACTAAGCGAAAATCATATGATTTTCTTAAATTCATGGTATAATAATATTCTATTTATGGTTCTTTCAGGAATTGAATAAAGAAGGTTTGTTTTAAAACAGGATAAACGGGAATATTTAAGAAAAAGAGAGGTGGATTTTTATGATACAGGTAAAGGATAATGTTTACTGGCTAGGCCTTAAGGATTGGGATTTAAGAAGATTCCACGGACATGAACTGTCAACACACAGGGGTTCAACATATAACACATATCTGATAAAAGATGAAAAAACGATACTTGTGGATACCGTATGGACACCTTACAAGGAAGATTTTCTTGAGCTTCTGGAACAGCAGGTAGGAATTTCGAACATTGACGGAATTGTCATAAACCACATGGAACCTGACCATGGCGGATCGCTTGAGGCAATCATGGAAATTATTCCCGACGTTCCTATCTATTGTTCGAGGAAAGGTGTAGACACGATTAAAGGCCACTTTCATAAAGAATGGAATTTCGTTCCGGTTAAAACAGGTGACAGAATAAATATAGGCAAATCAGATCTGATATTTGTTGAGATGACGATGATCCACTGGCCGGACAGTATGATGACATATGTTACAGGTTCCAATGTTCTGCTTTCAAATGACGCCTTCGGAGAACATTACTGCTCACAAAGTATTTTTGAAGATGAATCCGATGCGTGTGAAGTGTACCAGGAAGCACTTAAATATTTTGCAAATATATTAGCGCCTTTCACACCGCTGATAAAAAAGAAGATAGCCGAGGTAAAACAGCTCGGTCTTCCCATAGATGTAATTGCTCCGAGCCATGGTGTCATATGGAGGAAAGATCCAATGCGTATTGTTGAAAAATATGCACTTTGGGCAGACAATTATCACGAGGGGTTTGTAACAATCGTTTATGATACAATGTATAACGCAACGAAAAAAATGGCTGAAGCAATTGCAAAGGGTATTGAAGGGAAAGGAATCCCCTGCAGAATCTATAACAGCTCGGTCACAGATGTTTCCGACATTATTACCGCAATGTTCTGTTCTAAAGGAATTCTTTTGGGAAGCTGCACTGTGAATAACGGGTATCTTCGCTCATTGTCGGGTATTGTAGACGAACTGAAGGGACATAAGCTGAAAGAGAAAATCGGAGCAGCATTCGGAAGCTACGGGTGGAGCGGAGAAGCACCGAAACAATTGTACGAAGGCTTGAAGGATGCCGGAATTAAAGTTGAAATTGAACCTTTTTCTGTCCGCTATGTACCTACACAGGCCGACTTGCAGAAATGTGAAAGATTTGGCGAAGAGTTTGCGGAAAAAATGTGAACAAATCATTATGTCGGCAATGGAGTGAAATATTTCACTTACACCTTTAGAACAATGGAATTAAAAACATCATTGAATTCCATATTACTTTGCACACAATAATCGAGGTACTTTTCTTTGTAAAACGATTTTGCTATCTCCACGGCTTTAGGACTATCCTGAGAAAACAGTTCCACTATGTGATTAATATCGCCGCTGCATGCTTTTATTTCAAAATAGGATTGCAGTGTTAGTTGAACAATCTGGAGAATACCAAGCTCGAATACGACTTGCATGTTTTTTGCTTTTAAATATGGGTCTATTTCATAATAATGCGCAGCACCGCAATAGCTGTCTTTTGCAGCAATCCTCAGCTTGCGGAAATTACTCATGACAATTGTCCCAAAACACATCGGACATGGCTCCATACATGTATATAAAGTGTACTGCTTAACATTAGGGTGTTTTGATAAATCCAGTTTTAACAAACACTCAGTTTCCGCATGGGCAATCTTAGGGTTTAAAGTACTATGTTCATATATGCGGTTTCGTCCCGTAGATATTATATTGCCGAACTCATCAGTAATTACGGCTCCTATTGGAATAGACCCGTTCTTAAATGCTTCCCATCCTTGCATAAATGCTATTTTCCACGGCTTCTCAATTTCGTCCCACATTTTTTACCTCACATAATTTTATGATTATTTTAGATCGCATACACCCGGGTTTTCGGATTACTAACTTACCACTACATTCTGGCATACTGTTCTATTTTTTACAAGTTAATTTTTCCGCGGTTTATCGTTAATGTTCTTATTAATAGTTCTACAAACGAACGTTTGATAATATGTTCGTATGCGTCCAACATATCAATTTGCATCGCCGTTTGATTGTCACCAATATCACTTGAAACACGTCTTTTCCTGATTTTTTGTGTTTTTGAATAATCTTCGATATTTTATAAAGACTAAATAGCGACAACGTAAAGAAAGGAGAAACAATATGTCACAAATCAACGAAATGGAATTGCAGAACCTGCGCCATATGATAGGAGCCCATGATACATGTGTAAAAAAGCTTGAAACCTATGCGCAGCAATGCCAGGATCAAACTCTTAAACAAATGCTTCAGAAAGACGCAAGCGATGCAAAGGCTAATAAGCAGAAGTTAATGTCATTTTTACAGTAAGGAGATGATTTTTATGATGACTGAAAAAGATATGGTCAACGACTATTTAAACTCATTAAAAAGCAGCTTAACCGGTTATGCCAGCGCTATATCCGAAAGCAGCAACCCTGAGCTTAGAAAAACATTTCAGCAAATGCGGGATGCTGACGAAGAACGACAGCAAAGGCTTGCCCAATACGCGACTCAAAAGGGGTATTATCAGCCTGCGGCTCAGGCACAGCCAAATCAGATACAGCAGGTTTATTCGCAATTACAGGGCGGGAGTCAGCAGCAGCAAGGGCAGCAGCAGGGTATGCAGGGCGGCCAAAGTATGCGTATGTAACAAAATGCCAGGGCAGAGTCCCTGCCCTGGCATTTGTTTTGTTCTTTAGACTTGGAATAGGGGTTTGTGCCGTTATTATCGAAAAGCAGCAACAAAATAGTTACAGCCGATAATTAATTACTCGAACAGGCCTGCCGAAAGATATCTCTCTCCCGTATCAGGCAGAACTACAACTATATTTTTCCCTTTGTTTTCAGGTCTTTTGGCTATTTGCGCTGCTGCAAACGCAGCCGCTCCGGATGATATTCCAACTAATAGACCTTCAAAAGAAGCAAGCATTCTTGAAGTATAAAAAGCTTCCTCATTCTTCACCTGAAATACCTCATCAATAATGTCGGTATTCAATACCTTTGGAATAAAGCCCGCACCAATGCCCTGTATTTTATGAGGTCCTTTAACGCCTCCCGACAATACGGGCGAATCCGCCGGTTCGACAGCAACAATCCTGACATTCTCATTCCTGCTCTTTAGAACTTCTCCGACTCCGGTTAGTGTTCCTCCGGTTCCGACACCGGCCACAAATATGTCAATGTTACCCCCGGTATCGCGCCAAATCTCCTCTGCGGTGGTCTTTCTGTGAATCTCGGGATTAGCCGGATTTTCAAACTGCTGCGGTATAAAAGAATTTTCTATTTGTGCTGCAAGCTCATTGGCTTTTTGTATCGCGCCGTTCATGCCTTCCTGAGCTGGTGTAAGGACCAATTCGGCACCAAGCGCCTTCATAACGGTCCTTCTTTCAATGCTGAAATTTTCGGGGAGTGCGATAATAAGCCGATATCCTTTTGCAGCGGCAGTAAAGGCAAGAGCTATCCCTGTGTTTCCGCTTGTAGGCTCAATAATAACAGTATCCTTATTAATAAGGCCCTTTTCTTCTGCATCAAGGATCATCGCATACCCGATGCGGTCCTTAACGCTTCCTGCCGGATTGAAATACTCAAGTTTGGCAATAATCTTTGCTTCCAATCCCTCGTTTTTACTGTAGTTTGTAAGTTCAAGCATAGGCGTGTTTCCGATAAGTTCTGTTAAATTTTTCGCTATTCCTGTCATATTCCCACCTCATTGCATTATCTATGTTTCCTCATAATTGGCTATTGATTTATTTATATTTCTTTGCTGTCCGATTCTTGTATTTGCTTTATGCTCGTTACCTGAATGTTATAGTATTATGCTTTCTCCAGCGCCTGTGCAAGATCCTCCAACAGATCGTCGGGATCCTCAATGCCAATCGAAAGCCTGATCATATCCGGCGTTACACCCGCAGCTATCTGTTCATCACCGGAAAGCTGGGCATGAGTTGTGCTGGCCGGATGTATAACAAGCGACTTCGCATCCGCTACATTAGCTAACAGGGAAAACAACTCAAGTTTCTCGATAAACCGGATTCCCGCTTCCATCCCGCCTTTTATGCCAAAGGTAAAAATCGATCCCGCGCCTTTCGGCAGGTACTTCTGAGCAAGTTGGTAATATTTATTGCCGGGAATTGACGGATAATTCACCCAGTTTACCTTTGGGTGCCCTGTTAAAAATTCTACTATCTTTTTCGTATTCGAAAGATGTCTTTCAACTCTGAGTGAAAGAGTCTCTAATCCCTGAAGCAGTAAAAAAGCATTAAACGGGCTGAGGCACGCGCCGGTATCTCTCAGAAGCTGAACCCTTGCCTTACCGATATATGCGGCGCTTCCAAACGCATCCGTATATCTGATGCCGTGGTAGCTGGGATCAGGCTCGGTAAGACCTAAATACTTGCCGCTTCGCTCCCAGTCGAACCGGCCGGAATCAACAATTACACCCGCAATAGATGTACCGTGGCCTCCTATAAACTTTGTCGCGGAATGGACGACAATATCCGCGCCGAATTCAAAAGGCCTGATAAGGTAAGGCGTTCCAAAGGTATTGTCCACTATCAGCGGAATTTTATACTCATGCGCGATTGCGGCAACCTTTTCAATATCAATTAAATTTATGCCCGGGTTTCCGATGGTCTCAATATACAACGCTTTTGTGCGTTCTGTAATTGAAGTTTCAAAGTTATCTGGATTATCCGGATCAACAAAAATCGTATTAATTCCTAACTTTGGAAGTGTGGTCGAAAAAAGATTGTATGTACCTCCGTATAATGTGCTCGCTGAAACAATCTCATCTCCACTTTCCATTATGTTCAGGACAGCATAAGTTATTGCCGCAGAACCGGACGCTGTGGCCAGAGCTCCCACCCCGCCTTCCAAAGCGGCCATTCTCTGCTCAAAAACATCCGTGGTAGGATTCATTATTCTGGTATATATATTACCTGGTTCCTTCAGCGAAAATAAGTTTGCGGCATGCTCGGTATTGTCGAATACATAGGATGTTGTCTGATAAATTGGGACGCTTCTGGCTCCGGTAGCCGGGTCCGGTTTCTGCCCTGCATGGATCTGGAGCGTATCAAACCTGTAACTTTTCTCTTTCATGTTAACTCTCCTATCTTAATAAAATCATTACCACCTATATGCGCAAATAAGCAGTTAAAAAAATTTATCAGCGATTCCCTTTATCATTGTATCCGATGAGATCCTTTACTACCTCCCCGGCAATGATAAGACCTGCTACAGAGGGTACAAAAGATATGCTTCCGGGAACCTGTTTTCCGACTATGCAATTTTGTGTAAATGCTTCAGGGCAAACGTTTTCGGTATCATTTCGTTCCTCTTCATTCTGAACAGGCTTGATGGGAGGCTCTGTTGAAAAAACCACTTTCAGCGAATCAATTCCCCTTTTCTTCAGTTCCCTCCTCATAACTTTGGCCAGCGGATCAACTGTAGTACTGTAAATATCGGCAACACGGAAGCATGTCGGGTCCATTTTATTTCCCGCTCCCATACAGCTTATAACAGGGATATTCCTTTTTTTTGCCTGCATGATGATGTCTATTTTTGCAGTGACCGTATCAACCGCGTCAACAATGTAATCATAGTCATCCTGAATCAATTTATCCGAAGACCCTGGCAGATAAAACTCATTATAGACAGTTACCTGTGCATTGGGATTAATCTCAAGTATGCGTTCTCTCATAACTTCGACTTTCGGCCTGCCAATCGTTTTTACCGTGGCCAAAAGCTGTCTGTTGATGTTGGTCGGACAGACAATATCGTTGTCCACTAACACAAGGTTTTCGACTCCCGCTCTTGCCAAGCCCTCCACAGTAAATGAGCCAACGCCTCCAATACCAAAAATGGCTACTTTACTTTGTGAAAGCTTACTCAGAGCTTCTTTTCCAATCAGCAGTTCTGTTCGGGAAAATTCATGCGGCATAATGCAAACTCCTTGATTATTATTTACCATTTCAATTCATCAAGATTATAAGGCGTTTCCTGATACACGTAATAATTCAGCCAGTTTGAGAAAAGCAAATTGGCATGGCCTCTCCACTTTGTCAAAGGCTGTTTTGACGGATCATCGTCAGGAAAATAGTTTTTCGGAATTTTGATGTCCATCCCCTTAGCAATATCTCTATCATATTCAGCCTTCAGTGTTAGCGGATCATATTCACAATGCCCTGTAACAAATATCTGCCTGTCATCTTTTGACTTAATTATATAAAGCCCGGCATCTTTTGATTCTGCCAGGATTTCGAGTTCCGTAATCTTTTCTATGTCCTCTCTGCGCACTTCCGAATGTCTTGAGTGAGGAGCATAAAATACATCGTCAAATCCCCTCAATAGCTTAACATTTCTTGCTGATAGAGTGTGCTCAAATACTCCAAAAACTTTTTCGGGAAGAGGATATTTCGGTACTTTATAAAAGTGGTACAGCCCGGCCTGCGCAGCCCAGCAGATATACAGAACACAGTAAACATTTCGCCGGCTCCAATCCATAATTTCCTTCAGTTCATTCCAATAGGCCACATCCTCAAAAGCCATATGCTCCACCGGAGCCCCTGTGATAATCATACCGTCAAATCTTTCCTCTTTAACGTCGTCAAAAGTTTTGTAAAAATCCTTAAGATGCTGCTCCGGTGTGTTTTTTGATTTATATGTATTCGGATGCATAAGCACAATATCAACCTGCAGCGGCGAATTTCCAACCAGCCTCAGCAGTTGGGTTTCGGTAACAATTTTTGTGGGCATAATATTAAAGATAGCGATCCTCAGCGGACGGATATCCTGATGAATTGCCCTTTCTTCAGTCATTACAAAAATATTCTCATTTGTTAAAACCCCATATGCAGGTAAGTTGTCAGGTATGTTAATCGGCATTACATACAACTCCTATAGAATTAATTTGATATAGATTATAACATATTATATTTTTTCTGCCAACAAATTTTAAAATTTTTAGCAATACATCTGTTACAAATGCCTATTCTTTTTTGGGTAAAACAATAACCGGTGATGTAAAACCATGCATATAGTGAATTGACTGTTTTACAATCTTATAATATGCTATGATCATTATGAATTACCAGGGGGAGTACAGAATGGATAAAAAACAAAATAATAAAATTCCGTATACCGGTCTGGGATTAGTGTTTGGCACTGCAATCGGTGTAGTTATTGCTTTAGCAATTAATCGGCCAATATACTGGGCGGGAATCGGTACCGGGCTTGGTCTTGTATTGGGTGCAATTATAGATACTTTAAAGAAAAAAAATCAGAATACATGAGTAGTAAAAAAACACACCAAAACACCTATGATGTTTCGGTGTGTTTTTTATTAATATTATTATTTTTCCTTCGTTAGCTCAGTTACAGATGTAACCAATGAAGCTATATTCTGTATTTCCGACGGAATTATTATTTTCGTCGATTGCCCGTTACCTACCTGAACAAGAGCTTCAAGACCTCGAATCGCAATAACTTCTTTTGAAGGCGCCGCTTCGTTAATCATCCTTATACCTTCTGCGGTAGCTTTTTGGACTTTTATAATGGCTTCGGCTTCACCTTCGGCTTCGCGAATCTGCGCCTCCTTCTTTGCTTCCGCTCTCAGTATCGCCGCGGATTTTTCGGCTTCGGCTTCCAGAATTGCCGATTGCTTTTGCCCTTCCGCAACAAGAATTGCGGACGTTTTTTCACCTTCCGCTCTTAATATTGCTTCGCGGCGCTCACGTTCCGCACGCATTTGTTTTTCCATTGCATTTTGTATGTCAGCCGGCGGTATAATATTTTTCAATTCCACACGGTTAACTTTAATACCCCATGGATCCGTCGCTTCATCAAGAATTGATCGCATTTTGGAGTTAATTAGATCACGGGATGTCAGCGTTTCATCCAGCTCAAGATCTCCTATAATGTTTCTCAATGTTGTTGCCGTCAGGTTTTCAATAGCCGACATTGGTCGTTCCACACCATAGGTGTACATTTTCGGATCTGTTATTTGAAAATATACTACCGTATCAATCTGCATTGTAACATTGTCTTTAGTTATAACCGGCTGAGGTGCAAAATCAAGTACTCGTTCCTTAAGTGAAACACGGTTAGAAATTTTGTCGATTAACGGAATCTTGATGTGCAAGCCTACCTGCCAGGTTTCCTTGTAAGCCCCAAGCCTTTCAATAACATAAGCATGTGCCTG
>JAAYBO010000135.1 GCA_012730095.1 Clostridiaceae bacterium | reverse complement strand
GAAACTGCAGATTTTGATGTATTAAAAATTGATGCTAGTACCTGGGCTGTATTTGAATCGATTGGACCATTTCCAGAAACACTTCAAAATGTGTGGGGGAGGATATACTCAGAGTGGTTTCCGTCTTCAGGGTATGAGGCAGCCCCAGGCCCTGAAATTTTGCGGAATGAAAGTCCAGACACTGGAAATCCAAAGTATCGAAGCGAAATCTGGATTCCCGTAAAGAAAAAAGACTATTAATTACCGCCATGTTTGAAAAAATACAGGATTTAACTGGCTTTTCATACTAAAGTATGAGGGCTTTTTTTGCAGATTCATCCTTTTGAAGGATGCTTTTTAGAGACTCATTCCATACAATTTGTACAGGAAGAGGTGTGATATAAATTAAATTAATTCGCAATTATAATAATGCTAAAGGGGGATTATCAATGGGGAAATTCTGTACAAATTGTGGAGCACAGCTGAAGGATAAAGCCGCATTCTGCAGCAACTGCGGTAGTGCTGTGGCAGCTCAAAGCCACAGCAGCGGCTCTTTATCAGGCAATAGTATGCCGGGATTAGTTGGCTTTTCCAGACGTATAAACGACCCGGAGGTCATAAAGGAGATAGAGGACAGAAATAAAAAAGGACGCGGTTGCATATTCATCGGTATTCCGCTGCCATTTATCATTTTTCTGATTGTTAGCTTTGTTTCCGATGAGGTAGATACATTGGATGCTATTGTTTTCGGGGGCGGAATATCCGTTGCGTTTTTACTGATTTACTTATTTGCCGAATATCTTAGCAATTCTAAGCGCAGCTGGGATGGCATTGTAACGGATAAGGAACTTAAAAACAAGACCAGGCGCTTTCGCGACGGCGATATTGAGCATTATATCCAATGCACCGTCAGTTTTCGTACCGACAGCGGAAAGAAGCATTTTAGCGTAAGCACCTCCAATGGTAACCCTGAGTTTAAAGATTATTATGATTATCTGAATGTCGGCGACCGTGTCCGGTATCATCCTCAGCTGCCATTTAAATATGAAAAGTATGACAAATCACATGACAGTGAAATTCCATGTATGTTTTGCAAAACAATTAATGATATACAGAATGACCGTTGTGAAGTTTGCAATTGTTTGCTGTTTAAATGATGCTTTTAATTATTCCTTCATTCAGAAAAACACTGAAATGGTTTGAATTCAAAGGTTTCCAGACTTTCGGTTATAATTATAAACTGTAAAGTACAATCAATGGTATTATATATTACATGCAACTGCAAATGTGTAGTTTTAGGTAAAGAGTTTGAATATGATATTTCAGGATTATTTTCTGAGTTGAATAATAAAGGGATTCCTTTATCATATATTCTGTTTGCTGGTAAATAAAGCAATCATATTAATTGCAGGAAAAGAAATATGGTATATAACCCTGTTATAGTTGAATTTGAGTTTCCAGCCAGGATAATATGTCGTCATATACTTCCTGCCGGCCTGTTTCATTGAGGATTTCATGCCTTTTGCCGGGGTAAAGCTTTATTTGCACGTTTAAAAGCCCTAATTTCTTATAAAAATCATATAGTTCCAAAACTTTTTTCCCATACTTGCCTACAGGATCTTCATTTCCTGAAACAATAAATATGGGCAGCGCTTCCGGTATGCCCGATAATTTGTCAGAATCGTATAATCCTTTTAATGCATTAAAGAAATAATAATAAAACCCAATCGAGAAAACATTCCCGCACAGAGGATCGTTCTCATATTTTTCAACCTCGCTGTCATCGCAGCTTAGCCATGCGAACTTACTCTTTGCGCCGGGTATTCTTTTATTATAGCTTCCGAAACCAAGCTTATCGATTAGAAAGCTTTTTTTGTTTTCACCGAAAATAATTCTTTGCATAGAAGCCGCAACCCTGCCAAATGCAATATCAGGGCTGTCTTGTTTTGCTGAGCCGGACAGAATTACGCCATCTATTTCCGAGCCATACCGGCTGATAAACGACTGGGCGAGAAATGAACCGAAACTGTGCCCGAGAATAAAGACAGGCAGGTTTTGATGTTTGTTCTTGATTATTTGAAAAAGGATATACGCATCGCTGATAATTAATTCAAATCCATCTTTCCTGATGATTCCTATCTCATCCTGGCTTTCTGCTGTTTTTCCGTGACCTCTGTGATCATTGGCATAAACTATAAAACCGTTCTTGTTAAGAAACGAGGCAAAGTCTGCATACCTGGCTCCATGCTCGGCCATACCGTGAAGGATTTGAACCACGCCTTTAGGCTCATCTGTTTTATTCCAAACAAAAGTATGGATTTTTTTATTATCCTCAGCGTCATAGTAAAATGAATGGTAATTATCGTGTTGTGCCAATTATTTCACTGCCCTTCTTTGAAAATATTGAACAGAAGAGGTTTCCTGATTTATACATCCAGGCCTTTTACTAAAATAGTGTCGCATTGGGCGGCAGATAACCGAAAGCGAAGAAGTTCCTGATATTCAGACGAGGTATACCACATTTTAAAATCCTCTTCAGAGGGAAAACGTATAATTACACTTTTTGTATAATTCCATGAACCTTCAAGTATCTGCGGTTTTTCATCTACAGCAAGGTACTGGCCATTATATCGGGAAAAAACCTCTCGGGCTCCATTTATATATTTCTGGTATGTATCAGGGTCATTAACCTTAATCTGAGCTAAGAAATAATATGCCATGCAATTCACACTCCTCAGTATAGAGATAATACTTGATGTGCTGTACAATTTGCTGATTAACATAATTTTTACCGATAGAAACGCTTTACGTTCTTTCAGGCATTCACTAAATATATTATATATTAGTTATTAAGTGCGGTAAAGATACTGTGCCTCTGTTTCTGTTATTGCACAAAAGGGTCTTAGAGTAAAATTTTTGTAGGCAAAAAAGCAAAGCCACCTCCCGTCATTACAAAGTGACTTCAACTACGTTGATTGCCTTAAAGCAATTAAGGAATTTAATGTAAAAGGATGTATTATTTCTGAAGGTCCGATGGTCGAGAAGGATGCACTATTGTTAAAGGAAACCTACAAGAGACTATGAATGGGACGCGGGGACAGGTACATTGTCCCTTGAAGCGAAATATTCCGACGAGAAAACCGGGTATTTGCGTCAAAAATAGCAATGAGAGAAGGGACTTGCCAGGTGGAGCAGGCAAATGAAGAAAAACGAAAGGGGGAATTGTTGAAAATTGCCTGGAAACAGCTTAAAATAGAATAGTATTACTGCGAAGTCTTTGCTTTTCAATCATTGATAGATATAAATGGACAGACTTCAGACAGTACGGTAACAAGTGGGGATTTGGAGATTTTGACTGTGAATGCCAAAGAAGATTTTTGCTATGGATTTACAAAAGGACTGCCTATTGCTCTCGGCTACATACCTGTATCCCTTACATTCGGATTAATGGCAGTAAGCGGCGGAATTCCCGCATGGACTGCCGTTTTAATTTCACTGACAAATCTGACCAGCGCAGGCCAGTTCGCAGGCACAAACCTGATACTTGAAAATGCCGGGTTGCTTGAAATTACTTTGACAACCTTTATTATCAACATCCGTTACCTGCTGATGTCACTTTCGCTGTCACAAAGACTGGGGCCTGAAATTACGCTGACGCAAAGGCTTATCTTCGGGTTTGGAATAACAGATGAAACCTTTTCGGTTGCTTCAATTGAAGAGAAAAAACTGACGAGCGCTTATATGTTCGGCCTTGTATCAGGCCCGATCATGGGCTGGACACTGGGAACGGCGCTGGGTTCGGTCATCGGTTCGGTTTTGCCGGAGGCTATCGGCAACGCAATGGGAATAGCGCTGTATGCTATGTTCATTGCTATAATTATTCCTCCTGCAAAAAGATCCAAACCCGTGCTGAATATCGTGCTTATTTCCATAGGTATCAATCTCGTTCTTAAGTATGTGCCTTTCCTGGGCTTTATCTCCAGTGGATTTCGTGTTATCCTTGCTACAATTGCCGGAGCGGGTATTGGCGCCTCTCTCTGGCCCGTGACCGATAATTCCGCCGGTGTTGCTCAAAATCAATCCAATATGGACGGAGGCGACGTATCCCGATGCCGAGAATATTGATTGCGGTATTTCTTATGGCGCTTGTTACATATATTCCCCGGGTTTTACCCATCGCTGTATTCAGAAGAGAAATCAAATCGGTATGGCTGAAATCTTTTTTACGTTATATCCCTTATGCTGTACTGGGGGTTCTCACCTTTCCTGATATCCTTTATTCCTCGGGAGAGTTTCTGCCTTCTTTGGCTGGTACTGTCGCTGCGCTTTTTCTTGCGTACAAGGAAAAAAGCCTGTTGACGGTTGCTTCAGGCGCGATCCTGACGGCATACATTGCAGGTCTGATATTACATATCTGAGCAAGGCTTAATTTTCTCTGTTATTTGTTGAAAAATCCCAAAAAAAGCAATATAATATTGGAGATACTAAATTTGAAACAAGCTGTGTCATCGTATACTCTTTTATTTTTTTAACGCAAACACCAAATGATAGTATGGAAAGTTACAGGTTTTTAGTATGTTAAGTAAAGTCACATCCTGCGGACTTTCAGGAATTGATGGATATATTGTTTCGGTTGAAACCGATATAAGCAACGGATTACCGGCGTTCGACATTGTCGGGTTGGCCGATATTGCCGTCAGGGAAGCGAAAGAGCGTGTGAGAGCCGCAATAAGGAATTCGGGCTTTGAATTTCCTTCCCGAAGAATTACAATAAATTTGGCTCCCGCGGATTTGAAAAAAGAGGGCACATCGTATGATCTGCCTATAGCAGCGGGTGTTTTATCGGCGACCGGAATTATACCGCTGGAATTTTTTAATAACAGTTTGCTCTGCGGTGAGCTTTCTCTTGATGGGACATTAAGGCCGGTATACGGAGTTCTTCCCAAAACCATTGCGGCAAGGGATAATGAAATTAAATCCATTGTTGTTCCTCCGGAAAACGCATACGAAGCCGCTGTAGTGAAGGGTGTACGGGTAATCCCTGTAAGAAACTTATCGGAATTGGTTCTCTACGCAAAAGGAGAGGTGGAAATTATACCGGTTGAAGAGGAATGGGATAAGCATGCGGCAAACGGCGAAAATGAGAAAGAACCGGACTTTTCCGATGTCAGAGGCCAATACCATGTAAAAAGGGCTCTTGAAGTTGCCGCCGCTGGTGGCCATAACCTTCTGATGATAGGAAGCCCGGGCTCAGGGAAAACAATGCTGGCACGCCGGATGCCTTCAATATTGCCCGACATGACTTTCGATGAAGCTCTTGAAGTCACGAAAATATACAGTGTAGCTGGTTTACTGCCGCCTGAAACGTCACTTGTCCGCAAAAGGCCGTTCAGGGCGCCGCATCACACAATTAGCTCGGTTGGGCTCGTAGGCGGCGGGAGGATCCCCAGGCCAGGAGAAGTAAGCCTTGCCCACCTTGGAGTTTTATTCCTGGATGAACTGCCTGAATTCAGCAAAAACGCTTTAGAGGTACTAAGACAGCCTCTTGAAGATGGGTTTGCGATGATTTCCCGAATAAACGCGTCGATTACATACCCGTGCCGAACCACACTAGTTGCGGCGGCAAATCCGTGCAAATGCGGCAATTATCTTGACGAAACAAGGCCGTGCAATTGTACCCAGCAAGAGGTCAGAAATTACCTCGGCAAGCTGTCGGGGCCTTTATTGGACAGGATTGACATACAGGTCGAGGTTCCGTCTCTTAAATATAACGAACTGGACGAACAGGAGCCTTCGGAACCATCAAGTCTTATAAAAAAGCGTGTAAACGCAGCCAGAGCAATTCAGCAGGAGCGGCTGAAAAACAATAGAATATATTGTAATTCCCAAATGACGCCGTCTATGATAAGGCGGTTTTGCCGGCTTGACAAAGAAAGTTCGGCTCTGCTTAAAGAAGCATTCTCAAGACTTAATCTTACTGCCCGCTCATACAACAGAATTCTAAAGGTTGCCCGTACGATTGCTGATTTGGACGGGACACCCGAAATCGAAGCAGTACATATTGCAGAGGCTATTCAATACCGTGCGCTTGATCGCAGTTTTTTTGAATAGGAGGAATCGATGAATTCTAAATTAAGGGAATGGATTTGGTTTGCAAATCTTAAAGGTATAATAACAAGGAAAAAGAATGAACTATTGGAACTGTTCGGTACCCCGGCTTTGATATATGAGGCCGATGCAATTGCTCTTGCGAAGACCGGGATATTGAACCGGGAAAATATAGAGGCGATACTTTCGGCGGAACCCAGGAAAACCGTAGATGAAACAATGGAAAAGCTTGTATTGAATAATATAAGCGTTATTACACAGGAAGATGAAGCATACCCTGAACTATTAAAAAACATCGCGGACCCTCCGGTGTGTTTGTATGTTAAAGGAAATATCGAACGTGAGGAAATGTCAATCGGGATAGTGGGATCAAGGAGAGCATCGGGGTATGGGATTACAACGACGAAAAAAATTTCATCGGAGCTGGCGGAATACGGTATATGCGTTATAAGCGGTATGGCAAGGGGGATAGATACCGCTGCGCATCATGGGGCGTTGTCTTCAGGTGGCAGGACTATAGCTGTTTTCGGATGCGGGCTTGATATTGTATACCCGCCCGAAAACAGAAGGCTTATGGAAAGGATTATTGAAAACGGAGCGGTTGTTTCAGAATATCCTCCGGGGACTATACCGGCGCCGCATCATTTTCCCGTTAGAAACAGAATTGTAAGCGGTATGTCGATTGGTATTCTCGTTGTCGAAGCGGGAGAAAAAAGCGGCTCGCTTATAACCGCACAGCTTGCGCTCGAACAGGGAAGGGATGTCTATGCACTGCCCGGCAATGTAATAAGCATCAACAGCAGGGGGACAAATAAACTTATACAGGACGGTGCCAAACTTATAACATCGGTTTACGATATTATTGACGAGATTAGATGGTATAAAAACTTCAGGAAAAATACCGTGCTTGATCTTAATGATTTTAGAAACAGAAAAAAAATCCCGGATTCACTTGACATCGAAGAACAGAGCGTAATGCAGATGCTTTCTGTCGAACCGCTGCAAATAGATGAAATACACAACAGGCTTTCAATAGAACTTCAACTTCTGCATCGCGTATTATTAAGCCTTGAAATGAAAGGCCTTATCAGGCGCGAAGCAGGCGGAAAATATATTATACAAATCTGATTCGTTGAAACTTTTTATTCTTGTTTACGTCTATATATTAGATAGGGGTTTATTAAACAGAAAACTAACCAGTAATCCGTACATATTTTTACATAAGAGGGGTGTTATGCTTGCACAGAATAAACAAAAAACTACCGCTTATCATTTTTATTATGTTAGCGGTGATTATTCAACTTTTACCTGTCGTTTCTACTGCAGATCAGGAAGACGAAACTTTTCGGATTAATGTCGAAGGCGGGTTTAACGGGATAGGAAAACTTGGGGCGTGGGCTCCTCTTCATATAAAGGTATTATCTACCGAAAAAGACATTTCAGGTGAACTTCAGGTTGAGGCAAATCTTGATCAATCAAGGAAAATTATTATTGCAAAGCCTGTTGAAATGAAAATTGGCGTTGAATATGAGTTTTATTTTGAAGTACCGGTTGCTTCAGCGCACAAAAGCCTTAACATCAGGCTTGTGGATAAGAAAAAAACTGCCGCGGAAACCGAATTTAAATTTACCCGGCTCCTGCCGCCGGATATAATGCTTATCGGTGTTCTTTCCGAGGACCCGCTGGCATTTGGCTGGCTTGGCGGCAGTACAATTCCGGTGGCGCAAAACCCAATACTTGATGAAAAAATGAAGCTTATGATAGCTGCGGGCGAGCTCCCACCAACAGCAGCTCAGGCTTCGGTACAGGAAACAGGTTACAATAAGAGAGAAGCAGTTGTGGTTCCGCTGGACAGGGATACATTTCCCGAAAAAACCGAGGTAATGGACGGCTTTGATTTTTTGGTTGTCAGCAAGTATGATACAGGACTTTTAAGCGAGGCACAGGTTGAAACACTCGAAAAATGGGTGGATACCGGCGGAACACTTATAATGGGTACAGGGTTGAATTGGCAAAAGGTATATAATGGACTTCCGGACAGCCTAAAGTTGTTTAAAATAAACGGTACCGCCGATTTTGACAGCGCTTTTGAACTCGAAAAATTTATCGGCAGAGAAGTACCGGGAATGCTCCTTAAGCTAACAGTTGGCGAGAAGGGTTTTGAATATGTTACCCCGGATTTATCGACTGTGGAACCCGGCAAACCATCGCGTTTCATCGATAATGACATAATCGCAGGCACTGAAAAAAATCCGCTCGTTATCAAATACCGTAAGGAAAGGGGCAATATTTTTGTTCTCACGTTCGAGCCTGCGTCCGAGCCTTTTGTTTCGTGGCGGGACAAGGTAACCTTCTTCGATTATATGCTGCGCCATATGGACATGAGCATACAGCGTTTTTATGAATATGGAAACGGCTATTTTCAAAAGCAGGTATATGGCAGCTATTTTAATTTTCAATATCTTGCGAATGAGATCCCCGGCGATAAGAAACCGCCGCTGCTATGGATGTTTATTGGAATTGCGGTATATATCATACTCGCCGGACCTGTCCTGTACCTGATTCTTAAAAAGCTGGACCGCAGAGATTGGGCGTGGTTATTCATTCCTGCTCTGTCGGTTGTGTTTCTGTCAGGCATGTATCTTTTTGGTTTTAAAAGCCGTTACCACTCAGCGATTACAAATACGGTATCGCTTATTGAGGCATTGCCGGGTTCAGACGAGGCCCAGATTACATCAGCGATAGGAGTATTCAATGACAAAAAAGGAACTTTAAAACTGGAATATTCGAATAATAACGGTATAGAAACGCCTTTCATTCAGAATAATGATTATTACTATTACTCGTACCGGGCAGTACCTGGTGATTCCGGCGGAAAAGCAGTCGGTAAATTTACGATCGGGGATAGAATGGTTTTTGAACAGTATGATGTTATGCTGTGGACCCCTACAATAATCAATGCGAAAAAAACGGTACCGTTTACCGCTGATCTTCTTAAAAACATCTATTTAAAGAACGGAAGTGTAAAAGGGGAAATTGCAAATACAACCCAATATGATTTGCTGGATGCGGTTATTGTAATTGGCAGCAATATCATTCCAGTGGGAGATATTTATTCAGGAGAAACCCAATCTGTGGATATTCCTTTTGACGGCAGCAACGTGTATAAGCGCCCGGACGAGTATCTCGACGGCGAGTTTTGCAGAAGCCATTACACTAATATTAATGATTATCCCGAAAATTATGTGGAACTAATGAAGAACCGCCGTATATTTGAAAACGTTATATACGATTTGTTTAACAGGCTTCAGGGCAATAACAGGTTTGTGCTTCTTGCGAGAAATGATCAGGAAATTGACTATGGTCTTATTGTAAACGATAAAGAACCGCAGAGATATAACCAGTCTCTGGTTTCGGTTGAAAACAACCTTGAATTTAAGGCGGGCGAAGAAGTGGAAATACCCGGAGGCATAATAACTCCGTCATATTATCAGACCGGCGAAGTGGGATGGTATGAAGGAATGAGCAGTATAAGAGTAAACAATACCGGTCAAATGGAATTTGTATACACGCTTCCTAAAAATCTTGATGTTGCCGAAATGCGTTTACTCGTTGAGGGATATGTGCCCTTGTATATGCAGTACCGTATGGCTGAAAACACTGATAATAATTATAAATTTGAAATTTTGGAAAACGAGTATGAGTATTACCTGTATAATACTGAAACATATAAATGGGATGAGATTGACAGCGATGTAACAATAACCGAAAACCCTGAGAAATATATCGGAGCAGGCAGAGAAGTCAGGATGATGATAAACGTTGTATCATTGGCGCAGGAAGATAAGGACCTGGATTACGAGCAGGGCATATACAGAGAATATACGAGGGAAATTTTAAGCGTCCCGGAAATAAGCCTGAAGGGGGTGGCAAGATGAAGAATGTGGTGGTCCGCACTGAAAACCTTACAAAAAGATATAAAAACACGTTGGCTGTAGACAAGCTGTGCATGGAAATCGAGGAAGGCGAGATTTATGGTTTCGTAGGCGCGAATGGCGCCGGAAAAACCACAACAATGCGGATAATCGCAGGGCTGCTTGCCCCGACATCGGGAAGTGTATTTGTTGATGGGATAGACGTTTCAAAAAAACCGCTGCAGGTTAAGAAACACATTGGATATATGCCTGATTTTTTCGGAGTGTATGATGATTTAAAGGTTTCCGAATATTTGAATTTTTATGCCGGCATGCAGGGGATAGAAAAAAACAGATGCGACACTTTGGTGGATTCACTTCTTGAGCTTGTGCGGCTGACTCATAAAAGAGACGCGTATGTTGACACGCTGTCCCGGGGTATGAAACAGAGGCTTTGTCTTGCGCGGAGCCTTATCCATGACCCGAAATTCCTTATACTTGATGAGCCGGCATCAGGGCTTGACCCGAGGGCAAGGGTTGAAATGAAGGAAATACTTATGGAACTTGCGACAATGGGAAAGACAATACTAATAAGCTCGCACATTCTTCATGAGCTTTCGCAGATATGTACGTCAATAGGCATTATCGATTCCGGAAGGCTTGTCGCGTGCGGTTCGGTACGGGAGGTTTCGGACAGGATGTCGCATTCCGGGAAATTGAAAATAAAGGTTTCATCAAAAGAAGAGGAAGCGGTAAAAGTACTTCTTGAAATACCAGAAATAAAAGGAGTGTCTTCGGCCGCCGGAATGATTGACGTTGATGTAATCGGACAGGACGACACATATGCTGACATTCTTAGAACGCTTGTTGAAAAAGGAATTCCGGTTATTTCATTCCAGCCGCAGGAGAGTTCCCTCGAATCTGTCTTCATGCAGCTTACCGAAGGAGGTAACGGAAATGACAATTAATCCTATACTTAAAAAAGATTTGAAAACCAAGCTGCGCGGATGGCGGTCAACGATATTGATATGCTGTTATGTGACGCTTTTAACAGGTATTCTTTTCTTATACTTTGCCAGCAGTAATATGTTTAATCCAAGATCATATCAGTCTTTTAATCCCAGAATGGCTATAGACGCTTATAATATTTTGATTACTTTCCAGTTCGCGCTGCTGTTTATTGCGGTACCCGCGATTACCGCCGTTTCAATAAGCAGCGAAAGAGAGCGCCAAACCCTTGATTTAATGCTTGTAACAGCGACACCCGCGCGAAGGATTATCCTTGGTAAAATAATGGTTTCAATTGCGCATACTATGCTTTTGCTCGTTGCGTCGCTTCCAGTTATCGGAATAGTGTTTTTCTTCGGCGGAATTGGCTTTGCCGACATAGCAAAACTATTGCTGTTCTATTTGTTAACGGCGTTTTTTGTTGCGTCATGCGGTGTGTTTTTTTCTACAATATTTAAAAGAAACATTACAGCGATAATAACAACATATATCTTCCTCGGTCTTGTCACCTTCGGCCCGTTTGTAGGTTTTTTGATTTATGCCATGCTTCATCAACGGATGCCCGGAGGTTTTAACCCGGTCTACAGGGATTTTGTAACGGGTCTTTTTCCATCACCGGTATTCGGGTATATATCGTTTTATTTCGGCTCGTATGGAGGCTACGGCGGATATATATTTGGGATATCGGATGTTCAGCGGCAAATTGAAATGCTGCTCGCAGCGGAAACAGGGATATGGAAATATATGCATCCGTGGATTGTAAACGGATTGTTCAGCATAATATCATCAATACTGCTGATTTTTTTCAGCTCGCTGGCATTAAACCCTGTAAAAAGAAAATATTAAGGGGTAGGTTATGGATATAAGATTCCCGCATAAAAAGCTGTATTCACTGAAAAGAAAAATGCACTTTTGCATTTGGCTTAAAGCACTGTTTTTTTTCCTTGCGGCATCGGGCGCATTAGCGCTTTTGGTATCTGTTTTTTCGCTTTTTATTGTAATACCGTTTGTTCGAATAAAGTTGATTTATATAATAGCGGCGGGTGCTGCTTTATCACTTATTGCGGCTGTTATTCTTACACCGCGCAAAAGGCAGGTCTTGATTACAGCGGACAGCCTTGGCCTTAACGAACGCGTTATCACGGCATGGTATCTTAAGGATGATACTTCGCCTGTCGCTGAGCTGCAGCGCCGTGATATGGAAATGGCTGTTGACGCAATCGACATAAAAAGGAAATATAAAGCCGATATACGGTATCAATTGTTAATAACGGCTTTGGTGCTGTTCTGTCTGGCCTGCGCTGTTTCTTTTTTCCCCGGCAGAGTGGGGCGGCAGACGCGTATAAGGGAATCATTGATTACCGAGATGAAAAAACAGGAAAAAAATATAGAGGAAAAACTTAACGAACAGAAAGAGGAGCACCCTGAGCTTACCGATGAACAGTTAAAAAAACTTGAGGATGCGCTTGAGAGGCTGAAAGATGAATTCAAAAAGGCAAGAACCGAAGAAGACGCGCTTAAGGCTTTGGCACAGATGGAGAATTATATGAAAGAGCTTCAATCAGGTGACCCGCTGAACGATCTTAAAGCCCTGATTGACGCTTTGTCGGGTTCGCCTTTAACCTCCGAGCTTGCGCAGGCTTTAAGTGAAGATGATAAAAACTTATTGGAGCAGGCGCTTTCGGAGTTGATGTCCGATATTGAACAGGAAGGGAACAAGCAGGAATTAGCGGAGATTTTGGAGCAGGCATTAGAAAATATGCCTGACGGTTCAATGCTTTCCGAGTCTGTTAAGGAACTGGCAATGTCGGCTGAATCGGGCGATTCGGATGCTTCTGAGATAGCAGAAGATATTTCGGAATTAATTGAAAATATCAGTGAGGCAACCGGAGGCAGCCAGTCGTTCATGCAGGCTT
>JAAYBO010000013.1 GCA_012730095.1 Clostridiaceae bacterium | reverse complement strand
TGGATGCATTTGTTATAGCAGTGCGCAGAAAACTGTATGTACAATAGATTATGAGGTATATTCCCGCGGGTCCTTCATGTCGCCCTGCGTAACCGAAAACACCCGAATCACCCGCTGGTTATTTGGCTGAACCAGCACAGTAATTAGAGGAACTATTGTACAATAGTTCGTGAAGTATTTTCGTACATTGTTCCCGCGGGTCCTGCTTCGGGTGTTTCGTTTACTTGTTCGACAAAGCACATAACGATAACACGCTTTAGATCCTGTACATTTATCACACAGAGGTCTCCATATCCCGGGTCGCTCATTAACCCGCTCCACATTTACCTATAAGCAGCAAGGCGTTGGAGCATGTCGCCCGGCGTAACCGAAAACGCCCGAATCACCCGCTGGTTATCTGGCTGAATCAGCGCAATAATTATGAAGAACTATTGTACAATAGTTCGTGAAGTATTTTCGTACATTGTTCCCGCGGGTTCGCACGTGCTTTTCGGTATAGTTTAATATGTAAGCGTTTTATGCCGAAATAATATATATCGAAAGAAACAAACTACCTTAATATATGGGGGGTATTAATATGCCGGAAATTAAATACTGCAGGGATTGCAAAAAGCTGTTCCAATATGTTACAGGGCCGGTTCTCTGCCATGTTTGCAGAAAAAGGGACGAGGAAGAATTTGAAAAGGTCAGGAAATTTCTCAGGGAATATCCGGGCGCAAATATGCAGGAAGTATCAAACAGTACAGGGGTAAGCCCTGCAAAAATAAGCCGATGGCTTAAGGAAGAGAGGCTTGAGGTCAGTGAAGACAGTCCTGTTGCGTTGAACTGTGAAAAGTGCGGAGTTAGAATAAGAAGCGGCCGGTTCTGCGTTGAATGCTCAAAAGGGCTGGCAAAAGAAATGATGAACGTGGGCAGGGAACTAAAACAAAGCCTTTCCAAAACGGGTGAACGGAAATTCGACAGGGATTTTGATAAGGACGAATTCGGGCTTTATTACAAACACAAAGATCAGAAATAGTTAAAACAGAGAAGCCCTCATTTCCGGTACTTATATAAAATTAGTCCCAATAAAAAATAGGACCGAAAAATTTATATTTGGCATTAAATAATTATACTGTTATGACGATACTAATTGTGAAAGTACAAAAGAAAAAACAATATGGTAAGGAGTAACATTGCTATGTGCTAATATATAAGAGTACCACAGGAGAGAGGGATTAAAATGAAAATCTGGGGAAACAGTCCCAAGGTGTTCGGCGTTTATAACAAACAAAACCCGGTTGATAAAATACAAAAACAAAACGTTGTTTCGTCCGTGAAAGATGAGTATAAAATTTCCGCACAAGCCAAAGATTTTCAGATTGTTATGAAGGCATTGGCTAACATTCCGGACATCAGGGAGGACAAGGTTAAGGAAATATCCGCTAAAATTGAATCGGGCGAATACAGGGTTGAAGCAAGTGATATTTCCGAAAAAATAATCCGTATGATTTCACGTGAGAAAGAATAGTACGGAATTCCAACGAAAGAAGAAACAAACGGGATGGCAATAATTTTAATGTTATCCCGTTTTTGTATGGTTCCGATATATATATCAAGTGGAAAAGGATTATATGCTTATCGGGAGGAACCTCAAATGATTAAAACTGTATGGATTGAAAACCTCATAAAGGTTTTGGAATATGAAAGAAAACTGTACGGCCGGCTTCTTCATTTATCGGAAAATAAAACGTCTGCCGTGGTTAATAATGAATTAGAAAACTTGCAGGAAATCACGGTAAAAGAACAGGAACTAACGGATGAATTGAAAAAGCTGGCAGATGTACGTGATAAAACTATTGGACAGATAGGGAGAAGCACAGGAAATTATTCAAACAATATTACGGTTACCGATCTGATAAGCCTTGTTCCTGACGAATACTCCAGCCGGCTTTCACAGGTAAGTCAAAGCCTTAAGGAAACAATTAACAAACTTAAAAACAAAAATGATTTAAATATGCAGTTGATTAAAAATGCTCTGGAATATGTTGATTTTTCTCTTAATCTTTTAACGCAGCCCGTCCCTCAGGCGGTGCAATATGGCCGGAAAGGAAACGAAGAAGGAGCAAAAAGCCGCGGGGTTCTTGATATAAAATACTAATTGCGGAAAGAAAATGCGGTGTTGAAATTGTTAAGCAGTTTCTTAAAATTAATCGAAAAAGGAGGTATTATGAATGGCAATTAATTTTATAGGATTGAATACGGCCGTATCTGGTATGAACAGCAATCAGAAGTCTTTGGAAGTAACCGGTCATAATATCTCTAACTTAGGCACCCTTGGTTTTACACGGCAGCAAGCTGTTCTGCAGACAGCCCATACAAGATATATCGCGAATTCGTGGGTTGAAATGGGTGCTGCGGTGCAGGAAATACGGCAAATACGTCATACTTTTCTTGACAATATATACCGCAGGGAAGTAAACGCGCTTGGTTACTGGGAGGCTCGGATGAATGGAGTGAAGGATCTCGAAGCTATTCTTGGCGAACCGATTCTTGACGGTTTGCAAAGTGCGTTAAATGAATTCTGGGACTCATGGCAGGAGCTTGCTAAACAGCCCGATAGCCTCACGGTACGGGCTTTGGTGCGCCAGAGAGGTGAGGCGCTGGTTTATCATGTGAACCATATGGGATCGCAAATTAACAAGCTTCAAGATGATATAAATACCGAAATTATTAAAAGGATTGATGAAGTAAACCAGATAACCGCTAAAATTGCTGAATTAAATGTTACGATAGCGAAGGCCGAAGTGGCCGGAAACAGAGCAAACGATTATTACGATCAGAGAAACAATCTGGTAGATCAACTGTCAAAATTGGTAAGCGCTGAAGTAAGAGAGCACCCCGACGGGCAGATGGACATTATTGTCGGCGGATATTATCTTGTAAGCAAGGCACAGCAAACAAATATAGTGCCTTCCCAGAACGCCGCGCTGTCCCATTATATAATTCCGAAAGTTGAAGGCCTTGATGTGCAGATTAATGTTGGGGAAGGCGCGATAAAAGGTCTTATGGAAGCAAGGGGAATGGTCAGCGGAGCGAAAGGAAGCTATGACAACGGTACTCCGAATACAACGGCCGATATTACGATAGCAGTAGATGTATCTAATCTTACACCCGGCTATCTTGAAAATCTGCAAAATAATATTGAAAACTATATAAATGAAATAAAAACAAGGGGTTTAGATTACAACCTGCGGCTTGTTGCGTTTGACGGATCGGGCGTTGTAGTTAATGAGAACTACAGAACCGATGAAGCGGCCTTTATTGCCGGTCTTAACGGGCTTTCAGGTACGGGAGCCGCGGAGCCGGATTTTGGAGCGGTTGTAACAACTCTTTCGGAAAGTATGCCATTTCGTGAAAACGCGAACAGATATGTTTTCGTCTATACCGATCAGAGTATAAACGGTGATGGTATTGCTGCATCTGATGAACAGGTAAAAGAATACATCAATCGGCTAAATGCGAATAATTTTAAAGTATCGGTTGTTACAGAGCCTTCCCTTTATGAAACCGGAGATCCGGCGGAACATGGCTGGAACGCGATTACACAGGGAACCGGCGGTGAATTGTATGATATTTCAACCGACGCGGCCGATTATCCCGGGCTCTTATCACGAATAGGCGCAGACACCGGTAATGATGTAAACAAAGTGATTGTGACGGTTGACGAAACGCTTGATATCATATCTTCGGTGAAAAAAATGTTAAACGCCATTATTAGTGTTGTTGCAAGAGAAGTCAACCGCCTGCAGTTGTCGGGTAAAACGTTGAAAGGCGAAGACGGCGGCGTATTTTTTGAGCCTATAGAGCCAAGCCTTCCGATGGAAATGGGGAATATCCGGGTGGCACTTGCAATGAAGGATTTAAATAATATTGTAGCCTCTGCCACAGATGCGAACGGGGATAACCAGATTGCGCTCGCGGTAGCTCATTTGCGCAATGAAAGCCTTATGGAAGGGTATAGCCAAACGCTGAGCATAGACGATTTCTACCAGTATATTATTCTGAGGGTCGGTAATATGGGACACGATGCCGAACAGATTGCAATGAACCAGCAGACCCTTGTATATGCAGCCGACAACGACAGACAGTCAATAATGGGAGTATCTCTTGATGAAGAAATGAGCAATATGATTAAATTTAAATATGCCTATAACGCCGCGACAAAGACCATAAGCGTAATAAACGAGATGCTTGATACGCTTATTAACCGTACAGGCATCACAGGAAGGTAAAAAGCTTTACTAATAGCCCATAACCTTTAGCATAAAAAGGAGTTTTGAAATGAGCCGTTCAACATTTTTTGGTTTTGATATCGCAACCAGAGGCTTGTATACGGCCCAAAGAGGGCTGACAAATGTCAACCACAATATCGACAATATAAACACCCCGGGGTATTCCCGCCAGAAAATAACACAGACAGCTTCAAGACCCCTTTTAATGGCGGATGGTACGGGAATGCTCGGAACAGGGGCGGATGTCACCGGTGTCTATCGCATGCGTGACCTTTATCTTGATACAAAATACCGAAGCGAAGCACAGTACCTTGGGGAATGGGATATAAAAGACAGGCTGCTTGAGCAAATGCAAGCCATGTATAATGAACCATCGGACAGCGGATTCAATGCGGTGCTGAATGACTTTTACGATAACCTGCAGCAGTTGGCAACAGATCCTTCAAGCCTTTCAGTTCGTGCCGCCGTTAAAGAGAAAGCGATTATGGTCGCGAAATATTTCAACAGCATTGCAG
>JAAYBO010000134.1 GCA_012730095.1 Clostridiaceae bacterium | reverse complement strand
TTGCCCGATCTTGCCAAATACGGTGAACGGTTTTGCAATAATGAAGAGTATATAAAGAATTACAGGTTCAATTATGCTTTCCATCCATATCACCCATTTTCAATGATATCCTGCGGGCATATTGCCGAAATGAACAGTGCTGCCATTTATATCGTAGGAGCTTATGAGCCGGGATATGCGAGAGCAATGGGAATGAAAACCAGGGATACTTTTGAAGAAGCGCTTGAGGATGCAAAAAGGAAGTATGTTGGTGATTGGACATTAATGAAACAAAATCCGGTCAAGTTTGATCAAAGGGCATAAATATAAAAAAAGAGCTGTTTAGCGTGAAGCTCTTGTTAGCATTAAGACTGACGGGGTGGCATAAGTGTAATGATATGTGTTATGATATAAAAGAAAAAATATAGTTTTAAGGTGTGATACGAAAAATGCCTCCTGTTAGTCTACTTATAAAACCGGCATCAAGCAACTGTAACCTAAGATGTGAATACTGTTTTTATCATTCAATAGCGGAAAACCGTCAAATTGATTCCTATGGAATTATGGATACAGAAACATTGGAAGTGCTTGTTAAAAAAGCATTGGAGTATTCGGACGATATATGTACTTTTGCATTTCAAGGCGGGGAACCTACCCTGGCCGGTCTTGAATTTTACAAAAAGCTTATCGAATTTGTAACTAAATATAATAATAAGAATGTTAAAATCAATTACGCAATTCAAACAAACGGCATTATTATAGATGATAAATGGGCTGAGTTTCTTGCAGCGAATAATTTTCTTGTCGGTTTGTCATTGGACGGGCCAAAGGATATTCATGATTCCCACAGGGTAATGCCTAACGGGAAAGGTTCGTACAGCCGGGTTATTGAAACGGTAAGCCTGTTCAACAAGTATAATGTAGAATATAATATCCTTTTTGTCGTAACATCAAATGTAGCAAGGTATATAAACAAGATATATAAATTCTTTAAAAGTCAGGGGTTTAAGTATTTGCAGTTTATTCCCTGCCTTGATCCTCTCGGCGAACAGCCTGGGGGGTATAAGCATTCGTTGAGCCCCGAAAGGTACGCTTTCTTCTTAAAGACATTGTTTGATCAATACTACACCGACATAAAAAAAGGAGATACGATAAGCATAAGGTATTTTGATAATATTATCGGTTCGGCAATGGGTTATAAACCTGAAGCCTGCGGTATGTCGGGAATATGCGCATGCCAGTTTGTAATTGAATCAAACGGGGGAGTATATCCATGTGATTTTTATGTTATAGATGAATGGTATTTAGGAAATTTAAACAAGGACTCGTTTGAAGATATAATAAATTCAGAAAAGGCACAGGAGTTTATTGAAGTTTCGAAATATATCGATCCTAATTGCAGCGGCTGCAGATGGTTTCATTTGTGCAGAGGCGGCTGCAGAAGGGACAGGGAACCCTTTGTGGACGGAAAGCCTGTTCTTAATCGTTATTGTCCGGCATTTATGGAATTTTTCGAATATGCCGGAAACAGGATATTTGAACTGGCACAATATTTTTCAAGAAGATGATAACCTGACAGATTTAAAATATATAGTCAGGATACTTGCAAGTATCCTGACTTTTTGTATCTAAAAGCGGGGGTAATTGTTTATTATGAAGATTTCTTGCGGTTTTTAATATTTCGGACAGAATCCCTTTCGATAATGGTGCTTGCTGTATATATTCTTTGAGTAGACATGTGGGGGTTGTTTATTCGTTCCACTAGGAGCTGAAATGACTTTTCTGCAATTTCCCTGGTGCTAATATTAACGGATGTCAGAGCAGGAGTACATGATTCACTCAGCAGTGTATTATCAAAGCTTATAATTGAAACGTCTTCAGGTACTTTTATTCCGCGCATGGTAAGCCGCTGGATAAGAAAATAAGCAGCCATGTCGCAGTGGCATACAAATGCGTCCGGCAACGGATCCGGAATCTCAATGTTAAGTGTATAAACACCTGTTTCGGTATTGTTATTAACAAGATGCCAGTCGGTATTTATATCCAGGTTGCGGGTGACAAGGGCTTTTTGGTACCCAAAATAGCGATCGGAAATACTTGAGGTTTGAGTATAGTCGCCAAGAAAACCAATGCGTTTATGTCCACGCTCAATCAAATAATTGGTAGCATTAAACCCATTCAGGAAATTGTCTGAAATCACGCAGTCAAACTGCATATTTGGTTTATAAAAATCAATAAACAATGTAGGAATTTTCAGTTTTGCAATTTCCTCAATATATTTATCCTTAATTTCCCCTGCAAGAAAAAGACCGTCAAAAACAGAAGCCGTCAATGGCTCCGGCAGATTTACTTCCGTCTCATCATTCAGGTTGACGATGAACAAGGCCAGATGAATGTTGTTTTGGTGTGCAAGATTATTAATATAATAAAAAATGTTTCTGTAAAAATGTTCGTCTTCGAGGAAAAAGCGTACAGGGACAATAAAAGCAAGGTGGCTTAAATCAGCCTTGCCTTTTTTATTTTTCCGGTAACCCAGTTCATCAGCCACCTGAATTATTTTATCCTTAAGCTCTCTGCTGACATAAGGCTGGTTGTTGAGAGCCTTGTAAACAGACACTTTTGATACCCCAAGCCGATCCGCAATCATCTGCATTGTTACTTTCTTACTCTTCATATTACTCTTCCTTTGATTCCTTGTATATTCATTAAACTAATTAGGCCAATAAAATTATATAATAATTTAGGACATAAATCAATGGTTTTGTTAATATGTTAACTAACAAAAATTATTATGCAGTAATAGTATATTTGGCGGGATAAACTCAGATTAATTTGCACTTAATTTTTTCTGTTGACATTAATTTGAAATGATAGTATTATATAAATAAGCTAAAAATAGATAACAAAAGGTTAACAATAATTTGTTCAAGTAGATTGCGCATTGAAACCGGGGGTAGATGAGAGTGAAAAAGATAACTGGCATAGTGTTCATTTTTATTGTTTGCGCCGTCCTTTCTTTGACTGGCTGTTCCAATGCCGGAAGCAGGAAAAATACGTTTACCTTTGCTACATGGGCTGCCGGAGTTGAACTTCAGGAATTCAATGAGATCATTAACCGTGTTAACCAGAACGCCGACGGAAAGTATAAAATAGAAGTATTAAGTGTCCCGTCGGACTACTATATTAAACTTTCCACCAATATCGCCGCAAAAAAAGCGCCAGATTTTTTCTGGCTTACACAAGAGCTTATTTCAAAATATGCTAAAATGGGAGCTATCGCCGATATTACGGATAAGCTTGAAAGCAGCAGTAATTTAACAAGGGAGCAATATTATCCGGGTGTTTTACAATCTGCGATTTATGAAGAACGCTGTTATGGACTTCCCTGGATAGCAAACCCGTTGATTGTTTTTTACAATCAGGATCTGTTTGACGAAGCCGGAATTCCCTATCCTTCTCCTGACGGCGGATGGACATGGGAAGAGTTTATTGACATTGCGAAGCGGCTCACCACAACCAAAGAAGATGCTTTTGGAAACAATTACAAACAATATGGTTATGTTGTGGACGGATGGCCAAATATCGAAACATTCATATGGGCAGGCGGAGGAGATATCATTGCGGAAAATGGTGTGGACGTTCTTCTGGATTCTCAGGAATCCATAAGTGGTCTGGCAATTCTAAATAAAATACTGAAGGCGGGCATCTCTCCGTCTTACAGTGAAGTATCCAGCCTGGGATCTAATAATGTATGGTTTGAAAAACAGCGGGCTGCCATGTTTATGGGGGGAATCCAGGATAATTTTGAAACCAAGGTGAATGCGATGCCAGAAAATGAACAATTCAGGATAGGCTATGCACCCATGCCCGTTGGGCTGGATAACAGATCCCATTCTTTCAACTGGACAGCATCCACTGTTATGAGTAAGCAAGTAGCTGATAACCCCCTGGCATATGAGATTATGGAAACGATCACCCTGGAATTCTTCAAGTGGAAAATCGCTCCGCCCATCAAGGGGGAAATTGATCAGGTTGCGAAGATTAATCCATTGAAAGAGCCTGCGCTGGATACAATTCAGATATGCCTGAACAATGCACGATCAGCTAATTATGTACCGGAATGGAATGAGATAAATAACAGTTTGTGGCTTAAGCTTTACAGCAAAATGCTCAATGATCCTGATTTTGACTATGAAAGTGAAGCAAAAGCCATTGCAATGGAAGCAAGAGAATTGATCGCCAAAAGGAAATAAAACCGGAGGCATGGTATGAAAAAAAGCAAAGTGGGTTTTTTGTTTATTCTTCCATGGTTGACAGGATTGGTATTGTTTACGGTGATCCCCATCATTGCGGCTCTGTTTATATCAATGACGGACTGGTCCATTATCGGGGATGCCAACTTCATCGGGCTGGAAAATTTCAAAGCCATCTTCGAAGATCAGATGTTTTATAAGACATTACTGATCACTGTCAGGTATGCTATTTTTGCCATACCCCTGACCATCTTTACTGCATTGTTAGTGGCTATCAGCCTTAATAACCAATACAAGGGGACAGGAGTGTTTCGCACCATATTTTATATGCCCTCCATTGTTTCCGGTGTGGCGGTGGCCATTGTTTTCAAATGGATTTTGGATCCGAATTACGGGGTATTGAATTCACTATTAGGAATACTGGGAGTTACCGGCCCAAACTGGTTGTATGATCCTGACTGGGTGCTGCCGTCTTATTTAATTATGGCCATTTGGGGAGCCAGCGGCGGTTTGTATATTTATTTAGCCGCACTGAAGGATATTCCGAAAGAATTATATGAATCCGCTACTATTGACGGAGCGGGTTTAATACATAGAATCAGATATATTACACTTCCGATGCTTACCCCCATCCTGTTTTACAACATGGTAATAGGTATAATCAGTGCATTCAGGAAGTTTACCGATGCGTATATCCTTGGAGGCGCGGGTGAAGAAGGAATTTTTTATATGGTGTATTTGTATGGTCAGGCCTTTTCCTTCTATAAAATGGGATATGCGACTGCTTTGGCCTGGATTTTGTTTGTGATTATTTTTAGTCTGACGCTTATAGTTAATTATACAAAAAAATACTGGGTTTATTCCGAGTAGAGGTGAGTGAACCAATGCGGGAGCATTATAAAGAAGTGTTCAAAAAGGTATTGCTGTACATATTCTATCTGACAGGATCAGCTTTTATGCTGCTTCCATTTTTCTGGATGATAAGTACGGCCTTCAAACCTGACAACCAGATATTTACCGTGCCCATCAGATGGATTCCCTCACCGGTCTATTTTAAAAACTTCGTAAAGGCATTTGAGGTGATTCCGATCGTCAAATATATGTTCAATACGGTAATTATCGCAGTATTGAAAATAGGAGGCGAGGTTTTTGTATCCGCACTGGTGGCCTATGGTTTTGCCCGGTTTAATTTTAAATTCAAGAACATCCTTTTTATTATCCTGCTGGCAACGATGATGCTGCCCTATGAGGTTACTATGATTCCAACATTCATTATGTGGTCCTGGCTGGGATTGACGGACAGCTATGTTCCGCTGATACTACCGGCATATTTCGGAGCGGTTTCTTTTATCTTTTTCCTCAGAATGTATTTTTCCACTTTCCCAAAAGGGACAGAAGAAGCAATGGTAATTGACGGTGCCAATTATTTTCAAATTTTTTACAAGCTGATTCTTCAGCTTAGCAAACCTGCCTTGGTAACCATAGGACTGTGGGCGTTCCTGGGAACATGGAATGATTTATTGGGACAACTGATCTATATAAATGATCCTGCTAAATATACAATTCAGCTCGGTCTTGCTTCTTTCAGCAACTTGACCGGAGAGACATTATGGGGGCCGTTAATGGCTGCGTCATTTATTGCTTTGATTCCCGTTATATTTATACTGCTTTTTGCTCAAAAGTATTTCGTAGAAGGTATAAAAATGATGGGGATTAAAGGATAAAGGGATAAATTAATAATTCAAACGGAGGGTTGAAAATGTTTAAAAAAGTATTTATTGCGTCAATGCTGTTAGTTGTGCTTATCATGTCATCAGCATGCACTCAGGAAGCAAAAGAAGTGTTTATTTACGAAAAAGATTTTCAGGATATATCGTCATGGAAATCAATGGAAACTCCCGGCGGCGGAGAAGGAACAGTGGAAAAAGGCGATGGCGTTGCTGTGATTAATGCGGCTTCCGACGGCTGGGGAGGCGTGCAGTCTGAAAAGGTTACGCTGGATCTGTCAAAAAACCCGATGCTGCTTGTTCAGGTCAGGGAGAATCTTGACGGATTCAAGTGGGGCACCAAGTTTGTACCATCCAATCTTCAAGTCGAAGATCACGCCTGGGGATTCTACCTGATAGAAGACAACAACTTTAAATGGAACAATTACGCCGGTGTGGATTTACGTGAAAAACTGGGGCAGGATTTCATTGATCTGTATGGCGAAAAGGTGGAAGGTGTGTTTTGGATTTATGCGGCGGGAAGCCCTGAAGCAGTTGTTGAGATAACATCGGTAAAAATCTTCAACCAGAAATAATGAGGATATTATGAAAAACTTGCTGGCAGGGTTGATGGTGGTCATTATTCTTATAATGACCACTTCATGTAAAAATGAAAAAGCTGTTAATAACTTTTACAAGGAAATCCAGAGGGTGTCCAGCTATGACGAGGGACTGCCCGAAAATTATGAATATATGGATTATGCATCAATAGCCAGAGCCTTTGATAAGGTTGTATTTGATTTTGACATAAAAGATGCGTATCGGCCGTTAATATGGGAGGATCATACTTTCAACAGCATTGGAATACCGGCCTATGTTGGAGACGGGCGAATGGGAAAGGACGGCGAACAGGAAGCCGTTACCGTCATTGCGGCTGTTTTAAGCGCGACATTGTCAGGGGTGGATAAATCCGATCAAAACGGAGTGGATTATGTTCAGGCGTTGAATGCCTTTTTCAGTGAAGAGGAAGGGATTATCCTGAACAACCCCTCAGGCAATTCTGCCGGAACATCCATGTGGTATCTGATCTATCCGGCCATATTGTACACCCATACAGCCATGCTCTATGACAACCCCGGTATTATGAAGCACAATATGCTGAAAAACATTGAAAGCTGGTATTATGCTTATGAAGTAATGTACAGAAACGGAGATGCGGATTTTAATTATACCGGTTTTAATTTTGTTACCCGAGAGCCGTATCGTAATGGAATATGGACAGAACCTGACTGTGCGGCGGGAATTGCGGTATTAATGTACTATGGTTATGAAATAACCGGAGAAGAAAAATATCTTACGGCTGCAACAAACCTGATGGACTATATCGATTCTTTTTTTGGCAGTCCGTTATATGAAGTTCTCATGTATTATGCGCCGGTGCTTATGGCACGATTGAATGCTCTGCATGGCACTTCCTACAGTCTGGACAGAGCCTTAAGCAAAGTCTTTGACGGAAATTCCATTCCCCGGGGCGGCTGGGGCTGTATAAACGGGAAATGGGGAGATTATGAGATGAACGGGCTTTTTGGAAGCACAACCGACGGCGGCGGCTATGCTTTTTCGATGAATACTTTTGCCGCGGCCGGAGCCATTGCACCAATGGTACGGTATGATCCCCGGTATGCCCGTGATGTCGGGAAATGGATCCTGCATCTGTCAAGTAACGCAAGGTATTTTTTCGCGAACCAAACACCTGCGGAGCATCAGGCTCAAATACCTGAAGTGCCTTCCAAACAGATTACTGATGCTGTTCCTTTTGAAGGCATCAGAAAACAGCGGGACGGAAAGGTGCCCTGGTTTGGAGGGGACCCAACGGTTTACGGCTGGGCGGAAACGAATTTATCTTTGTACAGCGGCGCTCACATCGGGGTTTTAGGTGTACTGACCGAAGAAACAGATGTGGAAGGGATTTTAAAGATTGACCTGCTGAGTACGGAGATGACGAAAATTTTGGCATATCCGACTTTTCTGATTTACAATCCGTATTCCACTTCCCAGCAGATTACTTACCGGGTTGCGGGAGATAAGCCTGTGGATTTGTTTGATACGGTTACAAATACCATAATAAAAAGAGGAGTCACAAACGAAACACCCCTGGATATTCCTCCGGATGGAGCAGTAGTGGTTGTTGAAATTCCGCAGGGAATGAAAGTGGAAGGAAAGGGTTTGAACAACTATGCCAACGGGGTGTATATTTCCTCGAACAGAAGTACCGTATCTTTCGTAAGACCGGAAAATCGGGATGTTGTCAAAGGAAGAACAACGGTGGAGATTGCACTTTGCGCAAACTTTGATGACGCGGTGGATAATGCCGTTTTAATTATAGAAGATCAGACGATACCCATTGAGAACAATAAAGCCGTTATAAATGCAAAACGCTTTGGAAAAGGTTCAAAAAAGGTTACGGTAAAGGCATCAACAAAAAACGGATTGTATGATGAAGCGTCAATCCGGCTCACATTCGATTAATAAAAGGACATGATTTCATATGGATATTAAAATAAAAAGACATCCTGAAAACCCGTTGATTGTTCCTGACGATATTAAACCCTCCCGTGAGGGATTCAAAGTGGAAGGCGTTTTTAATGCCGGTGCCGCTTTGTATGAAGGGGAAGTTATCCTGCTTTTGCGTGTGGCCGAGAGTGTTATATCGAATGAAACAGGAAAGATTCATATTCCTGTAGTTCGTGAAAACTCCGGAATCTGGAAAACAACCACGGTTTTACTGGACAGGCATCAGAAAGTAAAAAAGTACGACTTCACAGATTCACGGTTTGTTTCGAAGATTGATTCCCAGGGTAATAAATATACACGGTATTTAACTTCCCTGTCCCACATCCGTCTGGCAAGAAGCAAGGATGGCGTCCATTTCCGGATTGAAGACAAACCCTTTATTTATCCGGAAAGCAAGTATGAGGCCTGGGGCGTGGAAGATCCAAGGGTTACCCGTATAGGAGACTGGTACTATATTACCTGTTCGGTTGTTTCCGAGTATGGTGTTGCCGTAGCTCTTTTCCGTACCCGGGATTTCAAAACCCATGAGCGGATGGGAATTATCTTCCCTCCGGAAAATAAGGATGTTTACCTGTTCCCGGAGAAAATAAACGGTTTATATTACGCTTGTCACAGGCCAGTTCC
>JAAYBO010000133.1 GCA_012730095.1 Clostridiaceae bacterium | reverse complement strand
TCAAGAAACAAATGGTTTCAGCTCCTGTTCAGATACTATTCCGTCAAGTATATGGATGATCCTTCTTGCACGGACCGCTATATTGCAATCGTGTGTTATCATCACTATTGTTATGCCGTCACGATTTAATTGTTCAAAGAGTGATACTATCTGATCTCCCGTTTTCTGATCCAGGGCGCCTGTCGGCTCATCGGCGAGAAGAACTGAGGGGTTTGTTATCATTGCCCTTGCTATAGCAACACGCTGCTGCTGCCCCCCTGAGAGCTGGTTTGGCAGATTGTGCATTTTATCCGAAAGCCCAACCCGTTCAAGAATCTCCATAGCCTTTATCTTCCGTTCCGAAAAAGGCATACCCGAATAAATTAAAGGAAGTTCGACATTTTGAAGCGCCGTGAGCCGCGGCAGGATACAAAAATTTTGGAAAATAAACCCGATCTCTCTGTTTCTGACTAAAGCCAGTTCAAATTCATCCATATTTAAAATATTCCTGCCGGATAGTATGTATTCGCCTGATGTCGGAGTATCAAGACAGCCGATAATATTCATAAGTGTGGATTTCCCGGATCCCGAAGGACCAAGTATCGATAAAAAATCACCTTTTTCTATACTAAGATTTACATTTTTCAGGACCTTTAATTCCCCAGTGCCGATATAATAGCTTTTACAGATATTACGCATTGAAAGAACAGTCTGCATCAATTCCCGCCTCCGATGTATGTCCTGGCATTCTTTCCTCCCTCCGGGAAAAGAATATCTTCGATCGCGATATTCCTTTTATAAAAAACACTTTCTCCCGGAAAAACACCGCTTTTTATTTCTACCGCTGTCCCATCGGTAATCCCTGTAATAATCTCTGCCTTAACCACCGATTTTTTTTCATCCAGCTTTAAAACATAAGGATTATTCCGTTCATCAAACTGAATTACATTCATTGGTAATAGAACGGCTCCGCGCACATTATCGCTTAAAAGCATTACCTCGGCGGACATGCCCGTTCTTATGCCGTCTTCCTTCTCTATTTCTATAGCGGCGGTGAAAAATGTAACTCCGTTCATTATTTGTCCTTCTTTTGATATGTTGTTTATTATGCCTGCAAACTCTTTGTCTATCGCTCCGATTCTTACCGTTGCTGTTTTCCCGACTTCAAGATGTGCGACATCATATTCATCAACCTTAAAAACAACCTCAAGGTTATCGAAATCAACAATGTCCATAATTTCAATTCCTGGCGTAATCGGCATATTTTCTTCCGCATATATATTAACAATCTCGCCTTTTATCTTTGATTTCAGTTCTACTCCACCCGCTGTCGTTGCAAGGAGGGACCCTTCTTCAACAATATCACCCTTTTGAACATGGATTCTCTCTATCCGCGTTACATTTTCAGCTATAACCTTTTGCCTGTTTTTTGATACAACGTTTCCGGAAAAAGAATAATAGGTTGTAATATCGCCGGTCTGTGCTTTTACGCTCTTATATGCGATAACCGACGGGCGCATTGCTTTATATGCTATATACCCTGTTATAGCAACGGCGATAATACCAGTTGCAATCCACTTTGCCAGTTTCAGTTTCTTTTTAATTCCCATATTAAAAGACCTCTCGTATTAAAATAAAAAGGAAATGACCAAGCTCCAGCAGCCTATATATAGGTTTTGCCTATGATGGTACAAATATACACTGAAATATAACAACGCTCATAAAGGATAAGAGAAATTTATTTTATTATTGTAATATGCATTATATGGAAATGATTTTCGCCTTTTCTTTTTTATGACCATATTGTATATAATGTTAAGAACATCTTTATATCCTGCAAACGGATATTCATTATTCCCGTCACTTAACTGAACGCTTTTATCGTACCTGTCAGACCATAAATCAAAACCTTTATTGTCCAGCACTAATAAAGTCCTCCTTTCTTAATTCATATTCAACAGCAGTTCTTAATTTACCGGTCTGGTCTCTCTAATTATTATATTATCTTTTTGAATTCTCATATTTGCCTCTATAATACTTTCCTTGCCAAGATGATAGCCCTGTTTGTTTTCTCGCTGATAGGATTCCGGTTATAATCTCCATATTCCTGTTCAATAACAAAACCGGCGGAATCCAGCCAGTTATGTATTTGCTCAAGTGTAGCAAAATGCTTGATGGAAGGTATGTCCTGCTTTATTATTTCTCCGTTTGCACTTTTAAGTTTAAACCTGCGAATAAATTTATAGATACCGCTTTCACTGTCGAAAGTACCGCCAAGAAGCAGCATTTTACCTATGTTGCCGTCGCTGTCCGCACCTTCCCAAATCACATCTTCATTCGGATTATTAAACCATTTTTCAGGGTACAGAGTATACCCGTAATCTATATAGATTTTGCCCCCTGGAACAAGTGAATTTGAGGCTTTTTGAATAAGAAGCTCCTGTGCCTTTTTATAATTCATATCCGTAACAATGTTGAACAGAATATTGCCTGCCAATATCACAACATCGAATCCGCTGCCCCAGTCATCATTGATTACATCAGCTTTACGCCAGGTGATGTTATCCATCCCGTTACACTTCGATTCAATTTTATTCAGCATATATTCATCAAAATCCAAACCAGTAACATTATAGCCTGCCTTTGCAAAAGGCACAAGAATACGTCCGCTTCCGCAGGCTATCTCAAGAATCCGTTTTGGCTCCGGACCTATAACCGACAATGCAAATTCTATCTCATTTGTATCTGTTTCACACCGGTCATATATATCAGCAATCCATTTTGAAATGATTGGCTTTTCGTTATACAATTTCTTCTCCTCCATTTTTCAGGAGGGCTAAAGTATGGTCACCCTCCTTATTATCATATATCCTGCAAATGATTTATTTTTCATATGAAATCACCCTTTCAACAGTTTTTCAGCCATTGTTATGGGCTTATAAGATAAAAACTATCTAATGTCTAATACGTCAAATAAGTTCTGTGATTTATATGTAATAAAATTAATAAATTCTTCTGCACTGCATGAAGATAAATCCTTTTTTTGCAAAACAGTAATTCTTTCTTTCCAAATTATGATGAGGAAATCCTTTGTAATATAAAATTTATTTATATCGCCGTAGTCGAATACGGCATCCCCTGCCAGCTGTACTTTATCATCGGTAAAGGTAACTGTAACTTCCGCAGGAATTTTTTTATATTCATCAAACAGTTTCATTGCCGCTCTGTCAAATGAAGTCATATTTTTTTCTATCGGTTTCCTTCCAAACCATAAATACAACATCCCAATAACAATTGCAAATGCGCCCGCCAGTAAAGGTACCAATAATTCCTCAGGTTTAACCAGTGAAGGAATCAACAGAAAAAATCCCACAAGCATAAAAAGTATTCCATATACCTTGTATCTTCTTCGCCGCTTTTTCGATACTTCTTCGGAAACTCTGCCCTTAGAGTTCATTTTGTCTATATATTCCCATACACGGGGATATTTGTTTCTCGAAACTGATTCCGTTCTCTTTTCCAATGCCTTGCTTACTTGTGATATGAAAGATTCCTCATCATACCCGGTTAATTCAAAAGCAAACTTCATGCATTATCACCCCGACATACATTCTTATTTTCCATTAAGCAGTCCATTAACCCAGGAATAGCATGTTTCAAGCTCTTCATCAGAAATTAAATCCGACCTGTGCTCAAACATAATTCTTACGTTTGGGTTTGTTTGACGGATAACTTTTAAGTAAGTTTTAATATCTGCCCACCCTTCACCGGTCTCTAACGTAGGAAGTACCGGAAAATTGTAATATTCAATACGATCAGTAACTTTTGCATTTGAGAAATGGATTTCCTCGGTATATTTTGAAAAACGCCTAATAATATCGCTCCATTTTTTTGTTCCTGCTTCGCAGCTTACGTATTTTTCCTCAGAAATATCTCTTTTAAAATTCATTTGATATAAATCGTAACTGCAAATTTATAATTTGCGTCCTTTAATCATCTTAAAAACCCTTCTTTTACATTATGATTTTTTAGTTCCATATTAACCCGCCCGACTAATACTGAAACAAGCACTGAGTAACCCATAATTAATTTTATATTACGAAAATTTACAAGTCAAACAGAAATTGTTCCTTGGTTTTACAATACAGACATTATGGCATATACACAAAAAGTGATAATGATAATAGGTCTATTGTTATTTATGGTACGGTTCGTTATTTATTATTTTAAAACAGCGGTATATTTGCTCAAGGAGAATTACTCTAACAAGCTGGTGGGGGAAAGTCATGTTCGAAAGGCAAAGATTGTAATCCGCTTCTTTAACAAGCTGCCTGTCAAGGCCTGTCGATCCGCCGATTATAAAAGATATACGGCTTTTGCCCATAATCATAAGTTCGTTCAGCTTTTGGGAAAACTGCAG
>JAAYBO010000012.1 GCA_012730095.1 Clostridiaceae bacterium | reverse complement strand
TCTCTTAAATTATAATTTAGGCGGCTCATTTATAATAAACAGGCATGTTTTTCAAGGCAACAATATGCATGGAGGCGCTATTGAACATCTGGGCATTAATAAAGATGGGCCTCTTTGTTACTGCGGCAATCGCGGTTGTTTGGAAACATACTGTTCCGCAAACACTATCGAAAGTGCATCCGGTATGGATATCCAAACCTTTTTCGAAAATTTGAGAAAAGGCGTAAACAGCTGCGTTCAGATTTGGACGGATTATCTTAATAAACTGGCTTTTGTCGTACGCAACTTAAGTGTTATAGTTGATGGATATGTCATTATAAGCGGTTATTTGGCTCCGTTTTTCACCGAAGATGATATTTCTTATATTATACGTGAGGGAAATTCCCCCCCATTCCCCATTGAGCGAAATCAAATTCTTGTGGGTTCTTACGGACAATACACTCCTGCTGTCGGAGCCGCTCTGTATTACCTGGAAGAATTTTTAAAATCCGTTTAACAAATTTTTAGCATCTCCTGCAGGAATACAGCCGAACAGCGAATTGCTCCTGTAATTTTCCAATATGCATTATCCTGACTTTGACAGCAAAGCAGATGGTAAACAGAGAGCAATGCTTGGAGCAGAGTCGATTTTTATCAGATATTTCAGAACGATGTTGCATAAACATAATGTAAACCATTGACAAAATGCAATAATATTTATATACTAACTTTAAAGTTAATATTGTTTTTTCATACAAGAGTTATGGAGTAAGGTGTGAAAATGCTGTTCCGTCGTAGGAAAAACGGCTTTTTATGCTTTACTCTTTTTTATTTGGATATCCAATATATACCGCAGTGCTTAAGCAACTAATCAAAATCAGAGCATCGTAATGACTTATCTTTGTTTGGCTTCATGTAAAGACAGAATTATTTGATAATAAATAATTTAAGGGGGTGTGTTTGGCTCATTTCATATTATTTTACAGGTGCTGGTAAAATCATTTTTATATTAAAAAGAAGGGAGTATTATGTATGGAACTAACAAAGAAGAGAGCCAAAATCTGGATCAGTGTCTCTATTTTATTGATGCTTGTGAGTATGATATTCGTCTCCGTGATCCAGTCTTCGGGAGGTAAAGTAACCATCAAGGATCTGCAATGGGAAACAAGTATCGGTGTAAAACTTAGCGGATTGCTGTTCGTACCTGCAGGAGTTTCTGCGGAAAACAAAGTTCCGGCCATTGTGACAAGTCATGGAATGTTTAATAATCGCGAGATGCAGGACGCCAATTTCGTAGAACTTTCCAGGCGCGGATATGTCGTACTGGCAATTGACATGCCTTCCCATGGGCATTCAGAGAATGTGCCTATTATTGTCGATGTACTGAATGGGATGTACGAAGCGGTCAAAATGCTTGCCTCGCTGAATTATGTTGATTCTGAAAGGATTGGGATTACAGGACATTCTCTGGGCGGTTGGTCTTGTGATGCTGCCGTCGGAGCGGATAATGAGGCTCCTGCGCAGCTTATATCCGCAGTCCTCTTCAACTGCGCCGATGCTACATATAAAGATCCGGAGACCCAGGAATACGTGAATATTTATGGCAGCCGCGATGTGGGGATTGTAGCGGCACAGTATGATGAATTTTTCATGGTGGACACAGACGAGAACGGAAACCCTACTTCTCCCAGAGACTATGTCAAGTACGGCAACGCACAGTCCTTTCTGCACTTTGGTAAGGACCCTGCAGGACTTGACAAACGCACTGGAGGAACAATATATCACGAAACTATCAACGGGGAAGATGCAATACGGGTAATTTATAACCCAGCCATCACGCACCCCTGGTCACATTTCTCCAAACGCTCCACCACTGCTACTATCGAATTTTTTGAAGAAGTATTTGGTGCCCCCAGTCCAATCGCCGCTGGCAGCCAGGTGTGGCAGTGGAAAGAATTCTTCAACCTGTTAGGGTTGATTGGGTTCGCGATCTTTGTAGTGAATTTCACTATCCTGATGCTATTCACCCCACTATTCTCACCATTGCGCGCGAATGAGCCTGTTATGCCCAGAGCATTCCAGACTGGTGACAAGGTATGGTTCTGGGGAGGTATCAGTGCCACTGCGCTTTTCGGTGCGATCATGTTCTTACCTATATTAAGCAATGTCAATTCCTTTACTATAATGAAGGAACCTTGGGCGCAAAGCTCTCCCTGGGGTGTTTCCTGCTGGGCTGCGGCCGTGGGCATATTCGCTGTTCTATGTATGTTCGCAGTTTATCGTTTTCACGGAAAGAAAAACGGTATCAACCTTACCGATACAGGAGTAAAGATCGGTTTGAAGAAACTCGGCAAAACTGTTTTACTGGCGATAATTGTTGTATCTGTTTCCTACGGCTGCGTTTTCTTTGCAGACTATTTCTTCAAGTCGGACTTCCGAATCTGGGTTCTGGCGGTTAAGGCATTTAATGCGACTAAGGTGTATACCGCAGTGTTCCCCTATATGGTGCTTTTCCTGATCTACTATGTGGCGCAGTCTGTGGCTGCAAACTCATTTAATTACAACACGCTCGGAAAAAAACAATGGGTTAATACGGCAGTTGTGGCATTTTTCAATGCGATCCCGCCGCTAATTATTCTGATAATCCAGTACGTTAAGTTCTTTGCCACCGGTTTTATGGCATGGACAGATCCAGGCAGCATGTTTATCGTTTGGCTTATTCCTGTGTTAGTCATCCTCCCTGTGACAACGATAATGTCACGCAAGATCTACCGGGTAACCGGCAATCCTTATCTGCCCGGTATAGTAAACGGAGTTATTGTAACACTGATATCCTGTACGAACACATTAACCTGGCTGTAAAATTATTAATGGTGTGGAGGCATGGATCAAATCCGTTGTCTCCACACAGCCAAAGATCTATAATAGGAATGAGAGAATAGACATTAAGGAGAGTTTTTTATGAGCAAATATATCATTTCTTTGGATCAGGGTACGACTTCGAGCCGTGCGATTATTTTCGATGAAAAACAGAACATCGTTTCCATAGCGCAAAAGGAATTGAATCAGATATACCCAAAACCCGGTTGGGTCGAGCACAACCCAATGGAGATATACTCCACACAGTATTCGGTCATGACCGAGGTATTGGCCCAGAGCGGGTTATCCGCCCGGGATATCGCTGCGATAGGGATCACGAACCAGCGGGAAACAACGATCGTATGGAACAAGGATACAGGTCAACCGATATGTAACGCAATTGTATGGCAGTGCCGCCGGACAGCGCCTATATGTGAAGACCTGAAGGCGAAGGGATACTCGGAAATGATTAAGGATAAAACAGGTTTACTCATAGACGCATACTTTTCAGGAACAAAGCTCAAATGGATTCTTGATAATGTCGACGGTGCGCGGGAAATGGCCAGGCAAGGCAAGCTGCTTTTCGGCACTGTGGACAGTTGGCTCATATGGAAGCTGACCGACGGCAAGGTTCATGTCACCGATTATACTAACGCGAGCCGTACTATGCTGTATAACATAAAAGACCTCTGCTGGGATTCGGAGATATGTGCAATGCTGGACATTCCCAAGAATATGCTGCCGGAGGTTGTAAGCAGCAGCAGAATATACGGTTATGTGGAAATAGGCGGAGCCCGAATCCCGATAGCGGGCTGCGCTGGGGACCAGCAGGCCGCGCTTTTCGGCCAGACATGCTTTAATGCCGGTGAGGCCAAAAACACATACGGTACAGGATGTTTTCTGCTAATTAACACCGGTGAAGAACTATGCAGAAGCGATCATGGCCTTTTGACTACAATTGCGGCAACCTTAGGCGATAAAGTAAATTACGCGATAGAAGGCAGCGTTTTTATTGCAGGCGCCGTTATCCAATGGGTTCGGGATGAACTGCGGCTGATACAGAATGCGGAGGATTCCGAATACTTTGCTAACAAGATTGAATCGAATGAAGGCGTATATATCGTGCCCGCATTTACCGGATTGGGAGCGCCTCATTGGAATATGTACGCCCGCGGCACGATACTTGGTTTATCAAGGAATTCAAACAGGTCGCATATCATCCGTGCGGCTCTGGAATCAATAGCGTACCAGTCAAAGGACGTAATCGACGCAATGGAACAGGATACAGGAATTAAGCTGCGTGAGTTGAAGGTAGACGGCGGTGCAAGCGCGAACGATTTCTTAATGCAGTTCCAATCGGATATATGCGATATCACGATAAGCCGTCCCGTGGTAAGAGAAACTACAGCTTTAGGTGCCGCATTTCTGGCCGGATTGGCAGCCGGGGTCTGGCAGAGTATAGATGAGATATGCAGTTCATGGGTTTTGGATCGCGAATTTACTCCTGTTATGCCGGATGAGAGACGCAAGCTTAATATTGACGGATGGAACAAAGCGGTAGAATGTGCTAAAATCTGGGCCACGCGATAAGCGTATTTTAATTGATTTGCCGGACCGTAAATTTTCTATTGATATTATAAATTAACAATGTTATTATTGTTATGTAGAGAAAAATATGATATGTTTATATGCGGAGATTTGGAGTCGCATTAAACAGAAGCGCTATGCTTTTGTTTTATGTGACTTTTTTATTTGCGCGTAAGGAGGATGCCGTTTTGTATGACGTTGTAGTCACAGGCGCCGGGGTTACCGGTGCATTTATTGCCAGAGAACTTTCCAAATACCGGCTTACGGTATTGGTTATTGATAAGGAATCTGATGTCGCGATGGGTACCAGCAAGGCTAACAGCGCTATTGTACACGCGGGATATGATGCTGTACCGGGCTCTCTTAAAGCTGTTTTAAACATGCGCGGAAACAAAATGATGAAGCATATATCCGAAGAACTTGATGTTTCTTTCAATATGATAGGTTCATTAGTCGTATGCTTCAGCGAAGATGACCTTTCCGGGCTTGAAGAATTAAGAAAAAGAGGATTGGAAAACGGTATTGAGAGTCTTGAAATAATCGGCGCGGAGCGTCTGCGTGAAATGGAACCGAACATTTCTCCTAACGCCGTGGCTGCGCTTTACGCCCCTTCCGCGGGTATTATCTGCCCATATGAACTGACTCTTCATGCAATGGAAAACGCGGTTGATAACGGCGTGGAGCTTAAACTTGAATGCAAGCTTACCGGAATAAACTATGACGGAAACGCATTTCATGTGGAAACAACAAAAGGTACTGTAAAGTGCCGGTATTTTGTAAATGCCGCGGGGTTGTACTCGGATACCGTCGCTGAAATGGCCGGTGACCGTTCTTTCAGAATTAACCCAAGAAAAGGCGAATATGTTCTGCTTGATAAAATGTACGGTTCATTGGTTAACAGAGTAATTTTCCAATTACCAACCGCTAAAGGTAAAGGCATACTTGTGACACCTACAGTTGACGGTAACCTGCTTGTTGGTCCGAATGCGGAAGATGTCCGTGACAAATCCGATACTGCAACAACATCCCGCGGATTGTCAGAGATTATTAATGTTGCCAGACTATCTGTTCCTTCTTTGGACACAAGAGGAATTATTACCTCATTTGCCGGGCTTAGAGCAACCGGTTCCACGGGAGATTTCATAATAAGGCATTCTTCAATCAATAAAAACCTTATACATGCGGCAGGTATTGAATCCCCCGGCTTAACCGCGGCACCGGCGATAGGTGAAATGGTCGTCGAGCTTCTTAAGAAAAGCGGATTAAAACTTGAAGCAAAACCTGATTTTTGTCCGTTAATAGAAAAATATACCTCTTCACGGAAAATGAGCAAATCGCAATGGAATGAAGCCGTAAAAAAAGACCCGGCGCATGGCAGAATTGTCTGTCGCTGTGAGAAGATAACCGAAGCCGATATAGTTACAAGTATCAGACGGACTATAGGAGCAAGAAGCGTAGACGCCGTAAAACGCAGGACCAGAGCGGGAATGGGCAGGTGCCAGGGGGGATTTTGCAGTCCAAGAATTGTTGAGATACTATCAAAAGAGCTTGGAATTCCTTTTGAAGAAGTAACAAAATC
>JAAYBO010000132.1 GCA_012730095.1 Clostridiaceae bacterium | reverse complement strand
ATGATCCTGTCTTTGACACTTGTGAGATATAAAAACTCTGGAAAGCCATGTAAATCAGGCATTCCAGAGTTTTTTAAATTATTAAAAAGTGCGTAATTTTTTTTCTTTTTTGGTGTACTTAAAAATATTTCTTATTTCTTTTTTGCTAACAATTTCAGTATCAGTCCTAAATCCGAATGAATCATGTAAGGCATCAGTAAAATCAGTTCTTGTGTAGGTTGGAACATATCCTTCAGCAGGAATATGATAAAAATTCATGCCTCGTAAACCACTTATGATTTCGTCGCTAGTATATTTTCCACCTAGGTATTTTTCAAGATATCTGTATAAGACTAAGGCAAGAAAACATATAGTAAAATGTGCTCGTATCCTGTCATCCCGGCTTAAGTATACAGGTCTTGCCTTAAAGTCATATTTCATGATCTTAAAACATTCCTCAATTTCCCATCGTCTGTGGTTTATCTTTGTAATAGCTGTGGCGTCATCTTCAAGGTTTGTACATACTGCATAAAACCCATCATACATTTCTTCATCTGCTATCGCCTCTTTGTTTAGGCTATGTATTGTTTTATCAGCTATTTCACCATCTTTCGTGATGTTAGTAGATGAGATGAAGCGTTTAAAATCATTCTGACTTTTTTTAGTGATGCCTGATGGTCTTGATTCAATCAGTTTAGCAGCACGTTCCAACTGTCTGCTTCTTAGTTGCCTTTGATAATCTCTGTATTTCAAGGAGAAAGTGACAATAAGTTTCTGCTCCAGGCCGTCTTCCTTTATCCAGCGTTCTTTGTAAAAGTTCTCTCCTTTGTATTTTTCATAGATTTCTTCATCCTTATCAAACAGGCTAATATCGTACGATTTACTCTCATCGTGCAGGTGCCAGCCTTTAGGGTCAAGAGCCCACTGCTTTAGGTGTTTTTTTAACTTTTTAACAGATTGAGTTGTAATGAACGCCCTTCCATTTCTATCGTTAAATTTGCGGTTTTCTGTTGATGATAGTCCGGCATCGGTGCACACGATGAATTTTGATAGCTCAAAGTCTTTGAGGATCTTTTCTTCTAATGGTTTAAGTGTTGTCTGCTCGTTTGTGTTACCACTGTGGATACTGAACGCAAGGGGGATACCATCTCCATCCATAAACAGCCCCATTCCCACAATTGGATTAGGCTTATGGTCCTTACCAAAACCATATTGTTTAAGACCCTCTTCTTGCTCTATCTCAAAGAAATAGTTAGTGCAGTCATAGTAAAGAATGCGATCATTTCTTTTAGAGACAGATAAGCTATTTTCATAAAGATTTGATTGAATGAAGTCGGTTTCCTTAGCAATCACTTCTAAGGCTCTGTATACATGCTGTAATTCAAAATCGGGTTGTTCTAACAGGCTTTTTGATTCCTGATGAGTATTCAGTTTCGAAGATGGGAAAAGTATTCTACCGTAAGTTAATCTCGAAAGGATAGAATCAAGATTAAAAGTAAATTTATACCTGGTCGAAATATCCTTGCAAATCTTATGTAGTCCTAACTGGTGATATATTTGCTGCAGGAACAAATAGCCACCATTGAAAGATCTCTGTATACCTTTTTCAACTCGTTTAGACTGACTGTACTTTACAATAACATCTCTGGTTTGTTCTTTTTCTTTTTTGTTTAGTTCCTCAATGTATTTTTTCGCCCATTCATAAGGATCCTCACCGTTAAGTCTTTCTCTGAGTTCGGCTTCAGTTCCAAGTTTCTCTACAATTTTAGTAGTACGTTTCTTGTTTTCCGTAACATCCTTTATCACATAAAGTGAAGTGGCATTTTTAGATTTTGAAAGGGATAATCTCATAAGGGCACCTCCTCTGTTCCCTTATATTATACCACATTACGATACAATACGAAAGAAAAACTTTTAAAATTTGACAAAAAAATAAGCCTATATCAAGGCTTTTGGAGATTTTTTCTTTATTCAAGTGTCAAATACCCGAGAAGAAGGAAACCGTTTCTGGCTTGAATACCTTTCAGTTGAACCGGATAAATGGGAGTTTTAAACTCGCAAGGTTAAAATTGGGCTTATATGGTACTAACTAAAGATTTACTGCAATGAAAATTACAATTTACACTCTCGGAATAAACAAAAAAGATGTGTTATAATGAACATATAGTTTACGTAATATAAAAATATTTATTCTTAAAGGCATTAAGACTTATGAAGCTGAAACACCTTATATTTTTTTCACTGGCTGCCATACAGGTGCATGGATAAGTTAAACAGGAAAAAGCAAGTTTATACAGTAGATTTGCAAATTAAGCGTACATTGTTTTTCAGAGAGATAATGAGCAGTGGGCATACTTTCAGCCACCAAAGCGAAGAAAGGCTTAAAGAATTGGGAATTACTCTTCAGAACAGACCTATAATTTCCATAGCAGTACGCATTCAGGATGACGCATGGAATTATGAACAAAACTACAAACTTGCCGTTATAAAAGCATGTAATAATATTTTAAAATAATAACTTAAAGGGAGGTCGTAATTAAAATGATTCCAAAGACGATGAAAGCATTGGTTGCATTCAGTACAACGGATTACCGTTTGGTAACCGATTACCCCGTACCTGAATGCGGACCAGATGATGTGATTATCAAGACCGAAGGCTGTGGTGTATGCGCTGGGGACTTAAAATGCATGCATGGTGCGGCCATGTTCTGGGGTGATGAAAACCAGCCCTCCTGGGTTGAATCCCCATTTATACCCGGGCATGAGTTTATCGGTACTGCAGTTGCAGTAGGAGAGAATGTAACGGATTTTAAAGTTGGTGACCGTTTGGCTGCCGATCAGATTGTTCCCTGCGGTAAGTGCCGTTTCTGTAAAAGAGGACAGTATTGGATGTGCCAGCCGCATAAAATTTTCGGGTTTTTTAAAACCCTAAACGGCGGAATGGCGGAATATGTCAGATTGCCGAAGGGCTCGGTCATATCAAAGGTACCAAAAGAACTGCCGCTGGAAAAAGCATTGCTTATTGAACCGTATGGATGTTCAAAACATTGTATTGACCGCGCCCAAATCGGGTGTGAGGATGTAGTGGTTATTGCCGGTGCAGGTACACTTGGGTTGGGAATGATAACATACGCCCGTATGAAAAACCCGGCGAAGCTGATTGTTTTGGATATGATAGATTCCCGGCTGGAAAAAGCTAAGGAATTTGGAGCGGACATTGTTATGAATCCCGGTACCGAAGACGTGGTTAAAAAGATAATGGATATGACAGACGGATATGGCTGTGATATTTATGTGGAAGCAACCGGTCATCCATCTGCCGTGGTACAGGGTCTGTCAATGATACGCAAACTTGGGCGTTTTGTTGAATTCTCGGTATTTAGCGAGCCGACAACGGTAGACTGGTCAATTATCGGTGATCGCAAAGAGCTTGATGTTTTAGGCGCGCACCTTTCTCCGTATTGTTATCCTTTTGTAATTGAGAATATTGCAAACGGGAACCTGAAAACAGAAGGTGTAGTGACACGTGTCTTTGAGATTGAAGACTGGGAAAAAGCTTTTGAATACGCGACCGGAAAACATGGTGATCTTAAGGTTGCGATTAAGTTTTAACTCAAAAAATGAATACTGAATTAAACATACGTCACTTTCGTGGAATTCGCGCAAGTTCATTTAATAAAGAATTTTGTATTTTTATAATATGGGGAAGCATTTGCTTCCTCTTCTTTTTACAATTTGTTCATATTTTGTTCAAAAGAATGCTGCATAATAAGATAGGTTGGATAGAATCCATGTTTTCGTACACTTCAATAAATCGTCACGATAATTTTGTGACAGATAGGAGGAATATAATGATAGAGATTCAAAACCTCACAAAGCATTACGGCGAAATCAAAGCTGTTGAGGATGTGAATTTTACCGTCGAAAAAGGAGAAATCCTTGGTTTTCTCGGGCCGAACGGAGCAGGGAAAACCACCACTATGAATATTATTACAGGATATATTCCATCTACGTCCGGTACCGTTAAAGTAAGCGGATATGATATTATGGATCAGCCGCGCGAAGTAAAAAGGAGAATCGGTTATATGCCGGAACATCCTCCTTTGTACATGGATATGACGGTAAAGGACTATCTTGATTTTTCGGCTTCGTTGAAGGAAGTTGACAAAAAGACGTGGAAAAGCCAAAAAAACGATATTATGGAGTTAGTAAAAATCACACATGTTCAGCACCGTTTGATTAGGAACCTTTCAAAGGGTTACAGGCAAAGGGTCGGCCTTGCGCAAGCCCTTGTGGGTGCCCCGGAAGTTCTTATATTAGATGAGCCTACGGTGGGTCTCGATCCTAAACAAATTATTGAAATCAGAAAACTAATAAAGGCATTGGGCAAAACCCATACAATAATACTCAGTTCGCATATTCTACCCGAGGTCAGTGCGGTATGCGAACGTGTTGTTATTATTAATAAAGGTAAAATTGTTGCGGTTGATACGCCTGAGCAGCTGTCGAAGAATCTTGGCGACTATTCAAAATTCACAATGACAATAGCCGGGCCAGACAAGAAAGTAAAAGAAATGCTTCAACAAATATACGGCGTTAAAGAAATTGAGGTTCAGAACAGGATCAGGGAAAACGAATTCAGCTATATAATTGAAGCGGATAAGGATATTGATGTCAGAAAACCGATTTTCCATAAACTGGCCGAATTCGGTTATCCAATTCTTGAGCTGAAGTCGCTTTCGATGTCTCTTGAAGATATATTCCTGCAATTAACAACAGAGGAAAAGGAGGTTAACTGATATGTTGGCTATATGGAAACGTGAAGTACAATCGTATTTTTACCAGCCTATAGCATATGTACTGATCAGCTTGTCATTCCTTGTTTTATCAATATACTATACATTCGGTACTATAGCGGGCAGATACGCTGAGATGAACAATCTTCTTGGCAATATTATATTCATTCTGACATTTTTAATTCCCATTCTTACTATGAGGATATTAACCGAAGACCGGAAAAATGGTACCGAAGTAATGTTGGTTACTTCTCCTGTCGAAATAGCTGATATTGTTATCGGGAAATACCTTGCGTCGCTGACTGTTTTTCTTGTTATGTATGCATTAACGTTTGTTTACCCTATTATTATTATCGCGCTTGGCGGTAAAATGGAAATACCGATGCTGGTAGGAGGCTATCTTGCTTTTCTTCTTATAGGTATGTCTTTTATAGCAGTGGGTGTTTTCGCTTCATCATTAACTGAAAATCAGATTGTTGCGGCAATTATCGGGTTTGTAATACTGCTGGTAATAAACTTAATTGATCCAATAGCAAGTTATGTAGGAGGTTTCCTTGCTGAAGTCCTCGGAATTTTTTCTTTACTGTCACGGTATAATGATTTAAATTCCGGAATTCTTGACATAACCTCAATTATTTATTATCTGAGCTTTACCGCTGTATTTCTTTTTCTAACAACAAGAGTGATCGATAAAAGACGCTGGAGTCAGGGGTGATTATGATGAAAAAAATAAGTTTTAAAGAAATACTAAATAAAAGAAGCCTGCGCTTCGGTTCATATTCCTTTATTCTTACAGCCATTGTAATAGCTGCGGCTATTTTGCTTAATTCTATTGTAAGCGGTACGAAATTAAGAGATAAACTGAAAATAGACCTGACGAGCAATAAACTATACAGTGTTGGGGAAACAACCGGTGAAGTGCTGAAGGAACTTGACACCGAAGTTGAAATAATCGGTTTGTTTGATGAAAAAGCAATGGAATCTACACAATACGGTCAGGTAATTGAATTTATAAAGCAGTATGAAAATAAAAGCAGCATGATTAAGATAAAATATGTAGATCCTGCAAAAAATCCTGCGTATATACAAAATGAACTGGATCCGACAGGCGTGCTGGGCGTGTCGAATTATGATTTTGTTGTTAGAAGCGGTAAAAGGGCAAAAGTATTATCATCATCGGATATATTTGAGTACACTTTTGACTCGCAGACATACAGCGGATACTACCTTACCGGGTTAAACGCCGAATATGCTTTTACCGGAGCGATCCGCTATGTTACTTCGGAAAATATCCCTGTAATCTATTTTGCGGAAGGGCACGGCGAAGGTGATCCGGACAACGATTTTAGTGAATTAAAATCAGATTTGGAACTGAACGGATATGAAATAAAAAAGATAAACCTTGCGGCGGTGGAAACTGTTCCGGAAGATGCTTCACTAATTATTTTCGCAAACCCTCTGCAGGATTTATCAATTGATGAAAAGGAGAAATTAATAATATTCTCTGAAAACGGAGGAAACACGGCATTCCTGTTTGATCCTCCCCGAAGCAATGCAAAGATGACAAATTTTGAAGAATTTTTATCTGATTACAATGTTGCATTGGGATATGATGTTATATTTGAGATGGCTGAAAACAGGTCATACTTTGGCCAGCCGTATTATTTTATTCCCACGGTGGAAAACAACAGCATTAATGAAGTTCTTGATCCGGATAAATTAACAATAAGTTTATTTAACGCGCGAAGCATTGATATCCTGATAAATGAAAAAGAATGGATAAAACCCCATACTCTTCTTTCCACTTCGTCCGAAGCTGTCGGCAGGGCACTTGAAGAAGGAAACGAAGACAAACAGGGGCCGTTGAACATCGGCGTGGCCGTTGAGCACACAGGGCGTATTAAAAAAAGCTGGACTATCGTTATAGGGAATGCTAATTTCGTTTCCGATAAAACCGCGGATACTACCGGTAACGGTAAGAAATTGCTGATTAACGGAATAAACAAAGTTCTTGAGAAGGATTCGGATGTTTATATCCCAGTTAAAAAATACAATATTCCCAGAATTGAAACAATAACGAATCAGACTATTGTGATACTTGGGATAGTTCTGATAATAGTTGTACCGCTCTTTATAATTGGTATAGGAGTATTTGTATGGTTAAGGAGGCGTCATCTGTGAGTAATTTCAAGAAGCTTATAATTCCGATAATTGCGCTTGTTATTCTTGCAGCCGCGTATATTATTATAGATAACCTGCCTGAGAAAGAAGATGAAACGGAGACGACCGAAGAGAGGGTTGAGATCTTCAATTTTAAAAAGGACGATTTGGCTGAAATAAAAATTGAAGGCAGGGACGAAATATTATGGTTCCGCTATGTCACAATACAGGTTGAGGAAGAAGAAACAACACCCGACGGAACCGTTGAAAAGAAAACGGTGGATCGCAATGTTTGGCAAGCGGTTGAACCTGAAGGCATGAAACCAAATACAAGTACAATTGATAATATAGCGTGGAATGCTAACACATTAAAAGCGCAAAAGGTAATAGAGGAAAGCCCGTCCGACCTTTCGATTTATGGTCTTGACAACCCTGTCAAACTTACGTTTATTATGAAAGACGGTACACAAAACATAATTGATGTGGGAAATAAAATACCGACAGGCGGTTCGTATTATGTCCGGAAGGAAGGCGATCCGACCGTTTACACGATTGGAAGTTACGAAGCCGAAAAATTTTTGCAGACTAAATTTGATTTGATGGTAAAAGAATTATACGAAGAATCATATACACCGGAAGATTTTACTGCGATAAGCTATGAAAGAAAAGGCGCAAAGGTTTTTGATTCAGCTTCGGATGAAAAAGGGAACTGGTTCATTTCATATCCGATTGAAACAGAAGCAAACAGCTCAAGCATTTATTCAATACTGCAGGTGCTTGGCGAATTGACCGTGTTTGAGTATGTTGAAGAAAATGTTGAAGATCTTAACAAATACGGTCTTAAAAACCCGCCATATATATTAAGTTATACTACGAAAGGGAACAACTATAAGCTGTCATTGGGGAACAAAACCGATAAAGGGTATTTCTATGCAATTATGAACGATGAAAACCTTGTATTCACGATCCCCGGAAGCAATTTCCCGTTCCTTGACAAGCCTATTGAAGAAATTATAAGTTCCTTTATACACTTGCAGAATATCAGCGATGTCGCTGAAATGCGGGTACAGATAGACGGTAGGACAGATATTTCTAAAATAAAAGTTGATACGGAAGATGATGAAAAAAGCACCTATGAGTTTAATGGAACTCTGTTAACAGGAGAAAAAGATGATCAATATATATCCGCATTCAAGAAATATTACCAGGGAGCGATTGGCCTTATTGTAGACAAAGTTGAGCTTGATGCCGAGCCTGTTTTAGAGAATCCTGAAGTAACGATAACCTATACTCTTCACAGTGGTGAAAAGATTGTTGTCGAGCTTGTTTCCACTCCCGACAATATTTATTACTATGCTTTCAAAAACGGGGAGTATACGGGAACAATGCTAAGGAAAAAGCAGTTAGATGATGAGAACAGAAATGGCCTGCGCGTGGCTTATGATAAGTTTGTTGAAAAACTTAAGGAAAGAGATGAAGAATAAGACAGGATAAAGTAAATAAAGTTCGTTCATTTTTCTATTTGATACTGCCGCGATTTAAAGCATTGCGGCAGTATTCATTTTGTTTATTGTATACAATATTATACAATTTCCGGCCTAAATATTGGATAATATTTTTTCTTTAAAAATATTGATTTATTGGTAAATGCTTGTTATAATATTAACGAAGTAAGTTAAATAATTAACAAGCAAAATATGTAAACCTGGTTATGACAGGGGGGTTGTATTATGGGTTGCAAGTGTGAAAATAACTGTGCGGATCAGAAAGTTCAGGAACTTATTGAAATAATAGACAAGCACAAGGGTAAAAAGGGAGCTTTAATACCTGTGCTTCATGATGCGCAGAATTTATACGGCTATCTTCCGCTGCAGGTTCAAAAAATCATATCTGAGCGGATGAATATTCCTCTTGCCGAAATATATGGAGTTGTTACTTTCTATACACAGTTTTCTTTAAACCAGAAAGGAAAGTACCAAATTCGAGTATGTCTGGGAACAGCTTGTTATGTTAAGGGCTCAGGCAAAATTTATGAAGAACTGAAAAAAGAGTTGAAACTTAGCGGAGACGGTACCACTGAAGACGGGCTGTTTTCTTTGGAATCCTGCAGATGTATTGGTGCCTGTGGGCTGGCTCCGGTTATTATGATTAATGACGATGTTTACGGCGAATTGGTTCCGGCTGATGTTCCCGATATAATAAAGAAATACCGTGACCGGAAATAAAGTCGGTGGTAAGTTGAGAGCCGAGTGTAATTGGAGGTGTTATTAATGAAATCCCTATCTGAATTGGATATTATCAGGAAAAGAGCGTTAAATGAGCTTAACCTTCATGATAAGCCGGATAGAATAAGAATTGTCGTAGGTATGGCAACATGTGGAATCGCTGCGGGAGCGGAACCCGTAATGAAGGCATTTGTTGATGAGTTAGAAAGAAGGAATATAGACAATGTACACGTCACTAAGACAGGTTGTATTGGGGTGTGCAGGCTTGAGCCTATTGCAGACGTTATTAACGCAAAAGGCGAAAAAATAACTTATGTTAATCTTGATGAAAAAAAGGCAAGAAGAATTGTTGTAGAACATTTGATAAACGGCCGTCCGGTAAGTGAATACACAGCCGGCAAAGCGGAAAGCTAAAGGGTTCATCGGATCCGACGCATATGCTGCGGCGGAATCCTAAGCTTGATATGCGGCCCTATTGAATTGAGTATAAATCCAAAGCGGAATGGAGGGTCAAATATGATGTATAAATCACATGTATTGATATGCGGAGGTCCGGAATGTACAAAATCCGGGATTGCTGAGATAAATAAACAGTTTGAAAGATTACTTCGGGAAAAATCTTTGGAGAATGAAGTAAAGATTTTGAAAACCGACTGTTTCGGATTATGCGAAAAAGGCCCGATTGTTGTTGTCTACCCTGAAGGCACGATATATTCGGAAGTTACTCCCGATGATATAAAACAAATAGTTGAAGAGCATCTGGTTAACGGAAGGATTGTTAAAGAGCTTACTCTTGGCGGAAAGGAAGCAAAAGAAGCGCTGAAAGGCCTGGAAGAGGTTCCTTTTTTCAAGCACCAGCTTAGGATTGCGTTAAGAAATTGCGGAGTTATCAATCCTGAAAGTATAGATGAATATATTGCAAAAGACGGTTACAGGGCATTAGGAAAAGCATTAACCGAAATGACCCCCTCCGAGGTTATAGAAACAATGAAAAAATCCGGGTTGAGGGGAAGAGGAGGCGCAGGTTTCCCGACAGGTTTGAAGTGGGAATTTGCGTCAAAAGCGCAGTCGGAACAAAAATATGTTTGCTGCAACGCGGATGAAGGTGACCCTGGAGCATTCATGGACAGGAGCATTCTTGAAGGGGATCCCCATTCTCTTATTGAAGCGATGGCAATTGCAGGATATGCTATTGGCGCCGATCAGGGATATATTTACGTACGTGCCGAATATCCAATTGCCGTATCAAGGCTGAACATTGCTATTGAACAGGCAAGAAATTACGGCTTGCTTGGTAAAAACATATTTGGTACCGATTTTAACTTTGATTTGGAATTGCGACTTGGTGCCGGTGCGTTTGTATGCGGAGAAGAAACCGCTTTGATGACTTCAATAGAAGGAAAAAGAGGAGAGCCGAGACCTCGTCCTCCGTTTCCGGCAAACAAGGGGCTTTGGCAAAAACCGACTATATTGAATAATGTTGAAACCTATGCTAATGTACCGGTAATAATATTAAAAGGGCCGGAATGGTTTTCCAGTATCGGAACTGAAAAAAGCAAGGGTACGAAAGTATTCGCTGTCGGCGGTAAAATAAATAATACCGGGCTTGTCGAAATACCGATGGGAACTACGCTTCACGAAGTTATTTATGACATCGGCGGAGGAATTCCGAACGGGAAGAAGTTTAAAGCGGCGCAGACCGGCGGCCCGTCGGGAGGATGTATCCCAGCAAAGCACATAAATACTCCGATAGACTACGATAATTTGCTGTCACTCGGTTCAATGATGGGTTCCGGCGGACTTATAGTAATGGATGAAGATACATGCATGGTGGACATAGCGAAATTCTTCCTTGAATTTACAGTGGACGAATCATGCGGTAAATGCCCTCCATGCCGTATAGGTACAAAAAGAATGTATGAAATTCTTGAAAGGATTACCGAAGGGAAAGGCGAGGATGGCGATATAGAAAAGTTAGAGACATTGGCAAAGAATATTAGCGTTTCTTCGCTTTGCGGCCTCGGGCAGACTGCCCCGAATCCGGTTTTGAGTACTTTAAGGTATTTCCGCGATGAATATGAAGCGCATATTCGTGACAGGAGATGTCCCGCGGGAGTATGTAAAGCTTTGTTAAGATATGTAATTGAAGAAGACAAGTGTAAGGGATGCGGTTTGTGTGCAAGGAATTGCCCTGTTAACGCGATTACGGGCGAGTTGAAAAAACCCTATAAAATTGACAGTGATATATGTATTAAATGCGGCGCCTGTATGGAAGTTTGCAAATTCGGCGCTGTAAGCAAAAAGGCATAACAGAAGGGAGTGAGCGTAATGAGTAAAATGGTAACATTAACAATCGACGGCATTGAAGTGAAAGCACCTGAGGGTTCAACTGTTCTTGAGGCTGCTAAACTGGCAAATATAAAAATTCCTACCCTTTGCTATTTGAAGGGTATTAATGAAATCGGCGCATGCAGGATATGCGTTGTGGATGTTGGTGTAAAAAACCTGCAGGCTTCCTGTGTTTACCCTGTTGCGGAAGGGATGAAGGTTATAACAAATTCCCCGAAAGTACGTGAAGCAAGGAGAGTAACACTTGAGCTGATTCTTTCCAATCACGACAGAAAATGCCTTACCTGTGTGCGCAGTGAAAATTGTGAACTTCAGAGGCTTGCGAAGGATCTGCAGGTTGATGACATTCGTTTTGAAGGAAAAAAGAATGATTACAACATAGATGACTTTTCCGATTCTGTTGTGAGGGATCCTAACAAATGTATACTTTGCCGCCGTTGTACAAGCGTATGTAAAAATATTCAGACCGTTTCGGCAATTGAAACAAATGAAAGAGGTTTTGATACAATTGTTGCCTCTCCCTTTAATATTTCATTAAAGGATACACCCTGCGTGAACTGCGGGCAGTGTATAAACGTTTGCCCGGTTGGAGCGCTGCGTGAAAAAGATAATATCGATAAAGTCTGGGAAGCGATAGCTGATCCGGACCTTCATGTGGTCGTTCAGACAGCTCCGGCGGTCAGAGTTGCAATAGGGGAAGAGTTCGGGCTTCCCATAGGGACCCGCTGTACCGGAAAAATGGTTGCGGCGTTAAAACGCCTTGGGTTTGACAAGGTATTTGATACCGATACCGCTGCGGATCTTACCATTATGGAAGAAGGCACAGAGCTGATTGAAAGGATAAAAAATGGTGGAAAGCTTCCTTTGATAACCTCCTGCAGCCCTGGCTGGATAAAATTCATAGAGCACAATTATCCTGATTTGCTGGATAACCTTTCCACGTGCAAATCGCCTCAGATTATGTTCGGAGCGATATTAAAGACTTATTATGCGGAAAAGATGGGAATTGATCCTGCGAAAATTTTTGTGGTCTCCGTCATGCCGTGTACCGCGAAAAAGTTTGAAGTAAAGCGTCCGGAGCTTTCGGCAACCGGATACCCGGACGTAGATGTATCTATTACAACAAGAGAAGCGGCCAGGATGATCAAGGAGGCAGGCATAGACTTTAACAGCCTTCCGGATGAGAACTTTGACGATCCTATGGGGGATGCTTCAGGCGCGGGTGTAATATTTGGCGCTACAGGCGGTGTTATGGAAGCGGCGTTAAGGACAGTAGTGGATATATTAACCGGCAAAGATAATGATGATATTGAATATAAAGCTGTTCGCGGTCTCGACGGCATTAAAGTTGCGGAAGTGAAAGCAGGAGATCTAACCTTGCGCGCGGCTGTTGCCCATGGCCTTGGCAATGCAAGAAAGATAATGGACCAGATTCGTTCCGGCGAAGCGGATTACCATTTTGTTGAGATAATGGCCTGTCCCGGGGGATGTGTTAATGGCGGAGGACAGCCTATCCAGCCTGCCGCGGTAAGAAACGAGATTGATATTTGTGCCGAAAGAGCAAAAGCGATATATACCGAAGACGAGAATATTCAAATAAGGAAGTCTCATAAAAATGAGAGAATTATGAAGCTGTATGAAGAATTCCTGGAAAAGCCGGGAAGCCATAAAGCACATGAACTTTTGCATACACATTATGAAGAACGTGAGAATTATCCGGAAGAATGTTGTGGTAATATTTAATTTTAAAACCCTTCTGTATAACTCAATTCGATTCAGGGGCTGAATTTTAGTATTCAGCCCTTGAATTATTTTAAGTTTATTTGTTTTAACACCTTTCAGTATTGCTTTTTGCGGTACTCTATAGGAGATATCCCCGTTATTTTTTAAAAACCCGGTTATACTGTGAAACACTTCCGAATCCGACTTTTTTGCACATTGTCTTTATTTTCATATTTGTATTAAGAAGAAGCTTCTGAGATTCTTTTACTCTCAGACTGTTTAAATATTTTACGAAAGTGAAATTAGTGGCGTCTTTAAATATCCTGCTGAAATAATACGGGCTTATATAAAATTTTCCTGAAATATCTGATATTTTAATTAATAGCAAGGTAGTGTCAAAAAAGTTATGAAAACAACGAATTGATATTACAGAAATGTAAGTAATTTGAAAATCGGACATTGACAGCAGAATAGAGTGGAGAAAAAGGGCAAATAATTTAGTGCTTAGAAGAGT
>JAAYBO010000131.1 GCA_012730095.1 Clostridiaceae bacterium | reverse complement strand
TATGCCGTAGTGCAGACTGGTATGAAGTCTGTCAGTCTGATTGACAGAACGGGAAAACGGTTATTGGCGGAATTAGAAGAAAAAATAGGCGGTTTGAATCATATTGAAGTTATGGATGATTTCGCACTGATAAGAAAGGACGCATATGCGGCAATCGTAGAACTTCCGGCGGGAAAAGTAATAGTCGATAACAATGAGGTATTTTTCATTCCGGGACCGGTTGAAGGGTTTTATAAGGTACGCAAAGACGGTCTGTCCGGATATATGAATTCGCATGGTCAAGTGGTTATTGAGCCGGTTTATATAAGGGTTGGCGAATTCAGAAATAATGTTGCCCTGGTGGAAACAACAGAGGGAAAAATCAGGCTGATTGATACCGAAGGCAAAGCGGTGCTCGACGATATCATGCTGGACGCGGATAAATACGAATATGCTATAGAGCTATGCAGAGGAGATTATATTATTGTCCGCGACAAAACCACTTTATACTATGGGATTTATCAGGCAGGAAAAGGAATGATTCTGCCCGCCGAATACATAAACATGGCCTTTCAGTCCAACGGCCAGTTTGTGGCGGGAAACAAACAGTATGAATATTCGCTTTTTACTCCGGAAGGTAAGGAAGTGGAATCAGGATATTCCAATACCAAAGAATGTGGTGACGGATTTTATGTCGTCATAGATAAATCTGAAAAAGTAAAGCTGATGAATCAGTTCGGTGAGGAGATCTATGAGTTTCGAAGTTTCCGCTACCCGAACAATGTTTATTGGGATGGTAAGGATACATTTTTTTACCTTAACAGTGATAAAACTATTCTTGTCGTCGATTCAGGCGGAAAGGAACTGGCGTGGATAACTTCACATTACAATAGTGAATATTCCGCAGAATTTACGTTTGTAAACGGTTCGATTCGGATGGTAGATTCGGAACTGATTTATGACTCGGATGGAAACATCAGCGAGAGAAAGTACCATTGTGAATACTTCAGATACACCGGGGAAAAGATTGAATTTAACACGGAAAATTAACATTCTCAGTGAAATAATCCTGCGTGTACAGAACAAAAATCATTTGCGCAATAACGGAAGCATCCGGTATTATTATATAGAAGGCAGCAACCATTATACATTGACAGACTTGGTTAGAACGTCTCCATTTTTTTGTGCGCTGCTTGGCGGATCGTATAAAAAATCCGGATATGATACCCTTAAGTTCATAAACCAAAAGAGCCTTGCCTTTTTTGATGACTATTTAAAATAATATATGAACGCGAAGAAGGTGCAAAAACGACATGAATATTCTTATTGCGGACGACGAGGAAGACATCCGGAACTTAATAAAAATCAGTCTTGAAGAAAACGGATATTCCGTACTTACGGCGCAAAACGGCAGGGAAGCATGGGATATCCTTGCGTCACAGGATGTCCATCTCGCAATTCTTGATGTGATGATGCCGGTGATGGATGGATTTAACCTTCTGCGTAAAATCCGGGAACACAGCACCATCCCCGTCATCTTCCTGACAGCGAGAACGGACGAAATTGACAAGGTGCTGGGACTCGGGCTCGGTGCGGATGACTATATTGCCAAACCGTTTTCCGTTGCCGAATTATTGGCTCGCGTAGGTGCGCAATTAAGGCGGAACAATGAATACCTTTCAACTAAAGAAAAATCTCCCGTAATTATTACATACGGAGATTTGTCGGTAGATAAAGAAAAATGCTGCGCTTATAAGAATGGAAAGCCCATTGAACTTGGCGCAAAGGAATACAAGCTGCTTCTGTTTTTTTTAGAACATCCCGAGAAGGTTTTTACAAAACGTCAGCTTTACCAGGCGGTATGGGACGAAGAATACTATTTTGACGACAACACAATAATGGTGCATATCAGCCGCATCAGGAACCGGATTGAGGATGATCCGCAGAATCCGAAATATCTGAAAACCATTCGCGGCATCGGGTATAAGCTCCATTATACGGGCGAAAATTTATGAAAAAACGAAAACTGTCCAATCAATTTCTAAAAAATTTTCTCGTGATATTTTTGCTGGCGATACTGGATACGATACTCGCATTAATGCTGCTTTCCTTTGCCAGCAGATTGATTGCAGGTTCACTTACAAAAAACCGGTACCCCGCAAGCGCAATAATAAAAGATGATTACGAACAGATCGACGCTTCCGCTGTCGTGCAAAACGGCGGCGGCGTACAGATCGTGGACAGGGAATACCGTGTCGTTTATTCGAAAGGTCTTGATACCATCGGAAAAGATGAGCTGACTGCTGAGGAATTTACAGCATTTTTAACGGAAAGCAAAAGCAAGCCTTATCACTACGATATTGTCTATAAGCCAAAAGGTGAGTTTTGGCTGATTGTCACGTTTCCTACATCAATCAGGCTCGACTTTTCACTGGTGTATAATAAAGAAGCCGCTGCCGGAGATTTCATGCGGGCGGGTTCGGCTATCGCTTTTGTTGTGCTGAGTTATCTTCTCATACTTGCACTCACCGCTTTTATCTATTCGAGGATTACGGCTGCGAGCATAACCGTGCCTCTGAGAAAGCTATGTGACGG
>JAAYBO010000011.1 GCA_012730095.1 Clostridiaceae bacterium | reverse complement strand
AACGAAAATACAAGGAAATGCCTCTTAAAAAACGCAAGGCTATCCTGCCTGAACGAAACGTGTGCAGTATAGAACCCTCCGTTGACTATGCTAATTGCATGAGCACAGGCAATGGATTTCAGAGGGTTGATATCCTGGGTGATCCGTACAATGAAGAACTGGCTTTTATGCAGGAATTGTTGTATGCACCGCTGTGGGCTAAAACACCCGAACCGCCTGATCTGACCGGTATAATGCCCGAAATTCGCAGACTTTTACTTGAAGGAAAATTTGAAGAAGCGGGGGAACTGGTGCATCAAACTCAGATAGACGCCGGCTTTGAACCACTCATGCACAAATGGTATGATAATATAATACCGCCATCCAGCCTGCGTATTCATCCTGCTTTTTATCTAAATATAAGGCAGCAGGAAAGCGGCAACACAGTAAATTATTTACGCTGGCTCGACATATTGACAGGTAAAATCACCGTCCAGTGGGAGAACGACAGAGGCGCATTTGCACGCGAAGTGTTTGCGGCTTATAAAGATGATATTGTTGTATGCAAGTTTACCGCACCAGAGGGTGAACTAAATGCGGATATTTCAATTACATTGCCTGATGCCGAAAGGTCAGGAAGGCATGATCGGATATATAACACCAGTCAGTGCAGCCATGAATTGGAGATAACTAAGGGGCTTATTACACTAAAATGGGCATATAATCCCGAATATGGACAAAAAGGATATGTTTCTGTGCTGCGCTTCATACAAAAAGGCGGAAAATCAGAAAAGATTGAAAACGGAATCCGCGTGTCCGGTGCCGACAGCCTTATTATACTGTCAAAGACAGTCAAGTTTGAGGGCAACTTTACTTTTGAGTGCGCCAGACCTGTTGTGGATGAAGTTATGGCTGTGGAGCCGGACTTTAATGCACTGCTTGATTATAACAGGGAGTATTTGGGTTCAAGGATGAAACGTTCCCGCCTTTGCACCGGTGACAGGGAAGACTTCGCGCTTTCGGCAGAAGAACTGCTTATCCGTTCGAATACAGATGCCCAGATCGATCCGATGCTTATGGATAAGCTTTATGATATGGGACGTTTTTACCAGATCACAGATACAGGAAAACTACCGCCCATGTATGGTCAGCATAATATAAATACCAACCTTCAGGTATGCGCGGGTAACAATACCGGCTTATTTGATGAGATGGATGTATATTTCAGGTACTATGAGACTAAATTTGATGATTTTCGTATTAACGCGAAAAAAATATACGGCGCGAGGGGGTTGCTGTGCAGCGTCCATTGTGACTACGACTCAGGTTTGTATTACCATTTCTCGAAAACATACCCTCACTTTTGCTGGACAGGCTGCCTTGGCTGGATTTACAATGAATTATGGGGTTACTGGCTGGTAACCGGTGATGAGGAATTTCTCATGAATCGAATTGTACCCGCACTTAAAGAGATTGCTTTATTCTTTGAAGATTATGCCTGTGACCGCGGACCGGATGGTCGTGTGATTTTCTATCCGTCTTTTTCACCCGAGAATCCAACACCAAATCCTGATTATATGACTGTTACCAGTAAAGATAAAAACCCTATCCGTATCAATTCTGTTATGGACATTGCCATTTGCCGGGAGGTACTTGACAACCTCATAACAGCCTGCAAAATTTTTGGCATTGAGTCTGAAAACATACCCCATTGGGAGGCGCAGCGCGAGTCTTTGCCAACTTATCTGCTTGATGAAAGCGGCGGACTGAAAGAGTGGTCATGGCCTTCAATAGAAGAAAACTACAACCACCGTCATGTTTCACATCATTATGATCTATGGCCGGGCAGAGTGGTAACACCCGAAAGAGAGCCGGAGCTTGCACGAGCTATAAAGATTTCAAACCGCAGGCGCGGACAACAGGATGATTCGGCTCACGGTATCATTCACCGCTGTTTTACTGCAATCCGCTTAAAGGACATAGAGGAGATGGTGCAGAATCTGTCACAACTGATTAATCACGGGTTTATCACAAACGCTCTGCAAACGAGGCACTTCCCTTATAGAGGATGGTTCCCCGATCTTCAGGGAGCAATGCCTGCTATTTTGTTGGAAATGTGTGTATTTTCAGAGCCCGGTACCGTTGAATTTCTGCCTGCTGTTCCCGAATCACTCGGAAAAGGCCGCATAGAAGGTATATGGCTTTATACATGGGCTAAGCTTGAATACATGGATTGGAATACCAATGGTTTGCAAGCCATGCTTTTGTCAAACAGGGATCAGACCCTGACCTTACGTTGCAGAAAAGATATCAAATCTTTCAAGGTAAATGGAGTTCAAGCAAAAGTTTGTGCAGATCATATACAATTTGCATTCAAAGAAGGAGAAAAAGTTCTGGTTGAGATATGCTTTTAAATTATGGCCTTCCGATTTTTGTTAAAGGGAAGATCCGAAACATCGCTCTGCCTTCAATATTTTCGCGCTTTATAGGGCCAAAGCTCCTGCTGTCGGAACTGTTTTCACGATTGTCACCCATTACAAAAAATTCCCCGTCTTTGAGTGTGAGAGGGTAATTAACGCCCAGAGGCCGCGTAACACCTTTAATATATGTTTCCTCTATTGCTTCTCCGTTAATGTATACCTTTCCGTCATGGATATCAATCGTATCGCCTGCAGTGGCAATAACCCTTTTAATTAAACGGTTCGTCCGGTAACTTTTCCGGAACCTGAGCTGAACATCTCTAATAAAAATCCTGTATCTGTTCACAAAACCTTTCGTATTCTCACCATCTAAAAAAACTATAATATCGCCCTTCTCGGGTTCGGAAAAATAATAGCTTATCTTGTTCATTATCAGCATGTGACCCTCAAACAGTGTATTCTGCATTGAGGACTGATGTACGGTAGTAAGTGCGAATAATTGGCTTTGGAGCAAGGAAGCGATAATAACTGCACTAACAAAATATGCGATCCATTCAAATACTTCCTTGACAATATTGGTCTTTTGTTCCCCAGTCATATTTTTCCTCCGTCTAAAATTAAGCTAATCCAATTATAATTTAAACCGCTGTTGATGTCGAGAAGATATTCAGCGGTACAGCGGTTCGGGCATTGCTGCCGCGTTCCTGAAGGTACGCGATTATTCATAACCTCTTAACATTTTTTTCTTAATGTACGATTCTATAACACCTTCAATAGAATTTATTTCTCTCTTTAAATCCGATTTTGTTATTTCCATTTTTTCAATGTTATTGACAGTGTAACGGATACATTGTTTTTTCCCCGATGAATTTTTTGATAAATGCATTTTTTTCACAGAGAGCCCGTTATTTTCAAGGTGCTTCGATATTTTTGATATAATATCCGTGTCTATGTTTGTTTCAACAGTTATACTATATTCACCGGCACGTTTCTCAAACTTGAGCTTTGCGATTTTAAGAATCTGCAGGACTATATAAATCAATACCGTGGCGAAAATAGCCCCGGTATAAAACCCCGATCCGCAAGCAAGCCCAACACATGCAACAGCCCAAAGGCTTGCTGCTGTTGTAAGGCCTGTCACATTAAATCCTTGTTTGATTATCGCTCCCGCTCCAAGAAAACCAATTCCGCTTACAACCTGAGCACCAATACGAGTAACATCAAACGAATCACCATATACAAAGCGGAAATACTCCGAAGTAACCATAACGAGTGCGGAACCGAGGCAAACAAGTATGTGGGTACGGAGCCCCGCCGGTCTGTGGCCGGGATATTCCCTCTGAAATCCTATTATACCGCCCATAATGCATGCTGCAAGCAGTCGCAAAACCATTGTAATTATAAAATTAAATTCAAACTGTATATAATTAATCAATTTTCCACCCTTCCTTCTAATAGTTTTTCCCTTTCTCATCGATATTCGTTTGTAAACGCTGATATTACAAAATTACTCAGTCTGCGCCAAATTCAATTTTTTCGCTTCTATTTGCGTTATTGCTTCGTTTCTTGTTTCTATAATATATGGATGAAGAAGCTTTCCTTTTTGCAGTATATAGCGTATTGTCAAGTCACAGCATATCACAATACACCTTTCGATATCTTTATATGCTTGTTTTCTGGCTTCTTCCACACCTTCAAAATTTCTGCCGCTTTCAATATAATCGGCAACAAAAATAATTTTTTCGAGCATTGTCATACCCGCTCTGCCGGTAGTGTGCCAGTATATGGCATCCAATATTTCCTTGTCCTCTACCCCATAATACTCCCTGGCATAAAACGAGCCAAGAATGCTGTGCAACAGAACCGGCGTCTTTTTTTGAATATCATCTAACACAACATTATATTTCTCAAATACTTTATATATTTCATCTTTACCGGCATCTCTGGCACAGTCATGCAATAGTCCGGCAATTCGCGCTTTTTCAATATTAACTTTATAAAATTCGGCAAGCCTTAAGGCTTCATTCATTACTTCTTCCGAATGCCGGAATCGCTCCCTGCTGAGTGTCAGTTTAAGATTTTCCCTCATTTTATCAAAAGTCATAAGAAGCTCCTAACAAAAATGACCGGTTGTTAATATAGCCTGTGCAGTTGAATATATTGCTCAACCCCTTCCGGTACCATGTACCGTATCGAAAGCCCGTCTTTTATTCTTTTTCTTATCATTGTTGACGATATTTCGATATTAGGCATATCACAAAAATGTATTGACGCATTATACTGATCTGTTAACCACCTTGACATATTTTTTACATCTGTTTCATTAACATCAGCCCTATTTACTACAAGCATATCGGCATATACAAAGATACTCCCAATACTATGCCATGTGTTAAGGTTAACAATTGAATCGGCACCACAAATGAAATACAACTTTTTATCCGGATAAGAAGCCTTCAGCTCGCGTAAAGTGTCGGATGTATAACTTAGACCATTTCTGTTAAGCTCAATACTGGATACGTCAAAAAACGGATTGCCCTTTATCGCTATTTGAACCATGTTATATCTATGCTGCGAGGTATGATCATCTACCGAGTCTTTGTGCGGAGGATTTTTTGCCGGAACAAACAACACTTTTTCGAGGTGAAAATGATCCCTGACATACTCTGCAATAATCAAATGCCCTATATGTATAGGATTGAAAGATCCGCCGAAAACTCCAATCACGGTAAATCACACCCCTCCCGACTTATACAGGATGTTTACAATGTTCTTCAGTGCATCGTCTATCAATTCCTGAATTGTATATTTTTCTGTCCCTGGTATACAAATATTACATTTACCAACAGGAATTAATACTTTTATATCAGACGAACTTGACACGGTTTCCGCTATTTTGGGAGTAATTTCACCCATCATGCTATTTGCAGATATAATTCCTATACCGCCGACAATAATGTCTGCCCTCTTAACATTAAAGATTATTGCGTTCTCTCCGGTCGCATACTGATCTGCGCCGGCTTTCTTCATGGCACTTGTAGCAACAGCATTTGTTCCAAGCGCAAGAATACTGGCATTTGAAATCATGCCTTTCAATTTCTCAACTAACGCCTTGCCAAGTCCCCCTCCCTGGGCATCAATCACTACTATTATTGTTTTATTATTCATAAGTATCACAATCTCCGTTTTATGTAATGTTTATCTATCTTTCAGGTATGGACTAAAACATAAAACAATGGAAGAAATTCTCGATATAAAGTATAATAACCCCTTTGACAAAATAATACAACAAAAAAAGCGTTTTTGTAAAAAATAATTAAGGTTTAAGGTGTGTTGAAATTATAACAACAAAATGATAAAAGAGGCTGCAATTATCAGCCCCTATATTTCAATGCCGTATAACCGACTGCTCATATATCGCTAATGAAATCAACCGTCATCATCATTGCTCGTTTTCATCTTTTTGGGGCTGATATGGCAATGTTTTCATCAACAATGTTATAACTGCATAAAACAGTATAAGCACAAGAAATACTCCGGAAAGTCCGTATTGCATTAGCTGCATTCCTAAAACTATATCATCCATTTACTGGTCCCCCTTTAATTTTATCAAAAATACTTTAGAGCGTCAGCAGCCATGGCACAAGCGCAAGCACCATTCCACCGGCTACGATTGAGCCCAATTGACCCGCTACATTGGCTCCAACAGCCTGCATTAATATAAAATTCTGCGGATCCTCCCTTTTCGCCATTCTCTGTACAATCCTGGCTGACATTGGAAATGCGGAAATACCGGCTGCGCCAACCATAGGGTTAATTTTCTCTTTCGTAAACAAGTTCATAATTTTTGCCAGAAGAACGCCTCCTGCCGTATCAAATACAAACGCAACAAGCCCCATCAGCAGAATCATAAGTGTAGCAGGCTGCAAAAAGCTTTCGTAATGCATTGTAGAGCCTATTGTAATACCTAAAAGCAGCGTTACGAGGTTTGCTAACTCATTTTGTGCCGTTTTGGACAACCTCTCAAGTACTCCGGATTCCCGGATGAGATTGCCAAACATAAGAAGCCCAACCAGAGAAACACTTATCGGCGCAAGAATACCCGCAATTACGGTTACAACAATGGGAAACAGAATTAAAACAGCTTTTGATACTTTAACATCCTTGTATTCCATCCGTATCATCCGTTCTTTTTTTGTTGTAAGCGCTTTAATTACAGGGGGCTGAATAATCGGCACAAGCGACATATAAGAGTATGCCGCAACCGAAATCGGCCCTATTAAATGTTTTGCAAATTTCGAAGCCACAAAGATTGATGTCGGCCCGTCCGCGGCACCAATTATTCCGATGGAAGCGGCTGTTTTAAGATCAAAACCCAAATCCGGGAATACCTTGTTAAGCAGCAGTGCTACCATTATCGTGAAAAAAATGCCGAACTGCGCAGCTGCTCCGAATAAAATCATCCTCGGATTTTTTAACAGAGGCGAAAAATCAATCATCGCTCCTACAGCAACAAAAATCAGCACCGGAAACAACTCGGTCAGAATGCCTGAGTTAAACAAAATCTGCAGTATTCCAGGCTCAACCTTGAAAGCCTGTCCGTTTTCAAAAACATAATTAAGTTTTTCAGTAAAAAATTCTTGTAATGTCGGGTAATCCGATACAATTTTTGTTACCGTCTCATCCAACTGCGCTTCATACTGCCAAATTGACTTAAACGGCAGATTCACAAGTATTGCTCCAAATCCTATCGGAAGCAGCAGCATAGGCTCATAATCCTTCTTTATTGCAAGGTATATCAGTACTCCACCTACTATATACATTACAATGTACTCAAGCCTGAATTCGATAACACCTTGAAAAAGCTGCCTAAATTGTTCCATTTTCTCCTCCTGTTTATATAATAATATAATACCGTACCCGCCGCCTGTCGTGTTGATAGGCATCATTGAATTTGCTGCATAAAAAAATACCACAACAAACGTCGCAGTATAAGTCTCGCAATCAAATTATTGTTTCGGTGAACTAATGACAAAAATTTATTTGATTAACCGTCCGGGCTTTATATTGCCGTGCTGACGAACGGCTAAACAGTTTTAAGCTGTATGCTACTCCCTTAATACCACTAATATCATATTATAGAGTATTCACTCATATATTTCAATACAGTTTTGTCGAAATATCTGAGAAATCTATAAAGTTAACCCGCTCCAAATTTTCATATTAGCAGCAGGACGCTGGAGCATGTCACCCTGCGTAACCGAAAACACCTGAATCAGAGTCGCGTACCCACCGGAACGCGACAGCAATGCCTCGACCCGTTAATCACCCGTTATCTTTTTGGTGTTAATTTGCGGTCTACTTGTTCAGACGTAAGAAAAACTTTTGTACAACAGTTAAAAACAGCAATGCCTGAATATTAACTCAAATTAATAACCCGTGGGTTCCTTATTCTGCAGCAGTTTTATTATAGAGCTGCTGCCAATACGGCTTGCCCCTAAATCCAAAAACCTCAAGGCTTCTTCCAGAGAACGTATTCCTCCCGCTGCCTTAATCTTCACATTAGGTCCGATGTGCCTTGCAAACAAGATCACGTCTTCAACTGTTGCACCTCCTGAGAAAAAACCGGTCGAAGTTTTTATATAATCCGCACCTGCCGCGGTAACAATTTGGCACATTTTGATTTTTTCGTCTTCAGTCAAAAGGCACGTTTCGATAATAACTTTCAGTATTTTGTTACCGCAAGCTTCCTTTATTGCCTTGATTTCATCCCCGACGGCATCAAAGCGGCCGGATTTCAAAAAACTAATATTGGTAACCATATCTACTTCAGATACTCCATTTTCTATGGCCTCTCTGGTTTCAGCCACCTTTGCGGCCGTTGTGGAGTATCCATATGGAAAACCAACCACAGTACAAACAGGTATCTTCCCGTGTACATATTTCACAGCTTCAGCCGCGTAAGCCGGAGGAACGCAGGCACTAGCAGTTTGATATTCAATCGCTTCATCGCAGGCCGCTTTTATCTGATCCCAGGTTGAATCAACTCTAAGCAGCGTATGATCCAGTGCGCAGGTAATTGATTTGATATTCATCTAAATATTCCCTTTCTATAATATATATATTATATATTATCGTCCACCGGGATTGATAGTTTGACTCGTGTTTTAAAAAAATAATAGATATAAGGCCTGTTTTAAAAACAGACCTTATAAACTGAATTGTAAACAGGGATATTTTGGGGGGCAGATTCCCTGTAATGTATATACTAATTAATATCAATTGCGTTAAATATCGTAATAAGCTCGGTTTGATTTGTCGTATCGGAGTCAAAATCACTTACTGCCCATAAAAATACCTTATGTGTTTTATAGATTGACAAACCATTGTACCAGTAGGAACCGTCGCTTTCAATATTCTGTATAATTCCGACGCTTCCGTTTACGAATACCGGATCGCCGTTTTCAAGCCTAATCTGGCCATAATCGGTACGTTCAGGCAGATCAACGCTAAGCTGGACATTGACCGTCTCCCCTTTTTTTACCACATCCAGTACTTTAAGTTTTGGCATGCCGAATTTAACAATTCTGGGTTCCAGTTCAGGGAAACTCTTTGCTTTTGTTTCGTTGTCCAAATCCGTATACTCAATTTTTGAACTGTAGCTTTCGCCGAGAGTATACTCTCCTTCAGTCCCCTTCAACTTAATTGTAAAACTTACAGGAGCGGCTTTATACCTGCTTTCTGACGCATCATATGTATAAACAATATCCGCAAGGTTTCCGCTTACGTTCTGACCGGATATGCTGAATTCATCCGCGGATACCACGGTTAATCCGTCAGGAAATTCCTCTGAAAAGCTGACATTTTTAACTATGAATTTTTCAGGCGGTGTCAGATCAGGGTCAATTCCAAATTCTCCAGGAATGATTGCGTAATTAACATAAAATTCTTCATCAACAAGCATTTCTTCTTTGCTAAGGTTTCTTTCAACTGCAACAGGAGCACTTACAGCGACAACATTGACGCTCTTATCTCCAAAGCTTCCAGTTTTGTTTTCGTTGTTGACATCCTTATATGATAATTCGGATGAATCCATCAAATAGCTGCCGGCGGCGCTGCCTTTCAGTTTTACTGAGAATTCTTTCGAGTCTGCTTTGTAACAGCCTGAATTCTTATCGTATGAATAACATATCTTGCCGAGGCCTCCTGACACTGTTTGTCCATCAATGCTAAACCCATCCGGAGCAGAAACAACCGTAAGGCCTTCCGGGAAGGTCTCTTCGAACCTGATATTTTCAACATAAAAATCATATACTATTTCTTCATATATATCCTGATATACGTTGTTAAGAGTATTTGAAGACAATGCCTGTTTATACACACCACCAGCTTTCTGCGCAACCTGCTCAAGAACATTCGCATTTGAACCTTTCGTAAATGCAATCATATATGATTTTATATCGCTTTGTCCAAGATATTCTTCCGCAATTTCATAACAGTAATTTATATCCTTCTGTGTCGCCTTGTGGCCGCCGCCATCAAAACGAGGCGCATTGCCGTCTTTTTTGAAAAAATTATACGGGTAATATTTTTCGGTACTATGATATGTAGGCTCTCCGTCTGTCAGAAGGATAAGGTATTTATCCGCGGCTCCGCCCTTAAGCCGATAATAGCCTAACCTCAGGCCGTCTCCGATATTCGTTCCGCCCACAACATTAAGTCCGTTTATTTTATTCTTAACCGTATTCAATTTATTGGTCAGCGGTTGTTTTTCTATTCCAACATCGCTGTAACTAATAAGCCCGACCTTCACATTTTCTTTATCATTAAGATTATCAAGAAATTTATTGGCAGCCTCTCTTGCAATATCTATCCTTTTATTCGTATGCCACGTAGGTACCTCTTTTCCATCAAGATCAAAATTCATGCTGCCTGATGTATCCATTACAAGGTATATTTCTTTTGGGGCCTGTGTAACTTCAGGGATCGTAATAGGCTGCGGATCGATTCTGTAAGTTATTGTAAACTCATCATCCAGAAGAATTTTTTCGCTGCTTAATTCTCTTGACAGTTCAAGGCCGGCGCTTATATCCGGGTCAGCGGCTACACCGTAAGCACTGATGCCTGTCCAGCAAGCAATTAATAATGTAAAAACAATAGTAAGTACGATTGTTTTAGCTGGAATTGATTTTACTTTCGTAAGCATTTTATTATCATCTCCTTCTTTAATAATATTTAATTTTACTGTGTCTGGGCATTTTACTGTTTCCTTTGAGCGAAACCTATCATATAGCTCACATTACCATTAACATCCTGCATTGATTCAATAATAAAAACTTCAGTTTCGTTTATTTGCTCGAAAACATCAATGAGTTCTCTTTCTTTCATTTTACCTATATACTCATTTAGTAAAAGAACTCCCTTTTCACCGTCGATAAAATTTTCGATCATAAGCTCTTTATATACTGTTACAAACAAATCTTCGCCGGTATCATGAACAAGCGCAAACAAATTTTTCTCAAAATCCGGGCTGTTAAGGCTTATGGTATTATCTTCGAAAGCGATTGTCGCACTTTTGTCCCAAAAACTTGTTATAACCGCCTTATTGTTGTCATCCAAATCTTTTAAAATATCAAATGTTTTAGAACTGTATTCGGCAATAAAAGCATTCTTTACAGCAATTCCTATGTTTTCCAGCTTAATCGGGCCCTCCGCGCTGTCAAGAAGTCCTTCATTCTTTGCAAGCCGGTTAAGAAGCGCAATCGATTGCTCTATTGTCGCGTTTCCCTTCGGATCAATTACATTGTTGCCATATCCCGCCAGTATTTTGTTCTCGAAGCAAAAATCAATGTAGTACTTTGCCCAGTCGCTGATATAGCTGCCGTCGCTGTATTCATAAGAGTTTTTTACAGTAAAATCTTTATCGGGGGTTATTTGCATAAGCAAATTAACAACCAACGATGCGATTTCTTCTCTTGTTATAAAATTATCCGGGTGAAAATTTCCTTTACCATCTCCTTTCACTATGCCGGCGTTAAACGCTTTTACTATTTCCTGCTCATACTCATGGTTCAAAACATCGTTAAACGGCCGGCTTTCTTTGATATCAACGTCTTTTCCCGTGGTATCAAAAACCTTAAGCGCCAAAAGTACATATTGACTTCTGTTAATATTACTTTGGTAATTTGACTGCAGCTGCTTTGGAACAAGCCCCTTTTCGATAGCCTCTGAAACTTCCTGTTCTGCCCAGTGACTCGGTTTATTTTGGGTATCGGCTGTGGTATCCTCCGCTGTCGCAGCCGATGTAAACACCATTAAAACGGAAACAAAAGCAATGCATGATATAATTCTCTTTAACCTTAACATCAATAAATCACCTCTTTACTATCATTTGGGCACTGTATAGTATTCATTTAGCTTAATTCTTTCAATTACAAGCGAGTCATCCACTTCCGACAAAGATACAAGATAGTCATAACGATAGGTAAAATAATCGTCCGTTATCCCATTCGTCCTCTGAACCGCAGCATCAAAATTTACAAAGTACCATTTTATTTTTTCAGAATAAGCAGGGTGCGGCGTAACCGTAAAATTATTAATTTCCTTTATTTTTTCCATATTGTTTCTAAGTGGAAAGGAATCAAACGGATAGTTTTCACTGTATTTACTGTCTATCTCGATTAGTTTT
>JAAYBO010000002.1 GCA_012730095.1 Clostridiaceae bacterium | reverse complement strand
AATCCTAATGATATTTTGAGAAAAATAACCGGTGGCACACGGAAGAGAAAATAAGTCGAATTTTCATAAAAAACAGATTTATGAATAAAATTTTGGCAGGATCGTTCTTTACAAATGATAATGATACCGATATTATATATGTATACAATATCTTGGCTAATATTTAATAACATATACAATATATAGTAAACATGGAGGTAAACGTTATGAAACTGTCGGATAATGCCGTAAAAGTACTGGAAAAAAGATATCTTGCTAAAGACGAAAACGGAAATCTGATTGAGACACCTGAGCAAATGTTCAGAAGGGTGGCAAAAAACGTAGCAGCTGCAGATGCTGATCATGTTGATAATAATGAGCTGGCTGAAATTGAGGAAAAGTTTTTCCAATTAATGGCTGAGCTTTATTTTTTGCCGAATTCGCCAACGCTTATGAACGCCGGAAGGCCTTTGGGACAGCTTAGCGCATGCTTTGTACTTCCGATTGAAGACAGCATGGAAGGCATTTTCGACAGTGTAAAAAATGCAGCGTTAATACATAAAAGCGGCGGCGGAACAGGTTTCAGCTTTTCAAGACTCCGTCCGAAAGGTTCCTCGGTAAACTCTACCGGTGGGGTCGCAAGCGGGCCTGTCAGCTTTATGAAGGTTTTTAATGCGGCGACAGAGGCAGTTAAGCAGGGAGGAACAAGGAGAGGCGCCAACATGGGCATTCTAAGGGTTGATCATCCTGATATCCTTGAATTTATTACCTGCAAACAGAATAACGACGATATAACCAATTTTAATATAAGCGTTGGAGTAACCGAAGCATTTATGGAATCCGTAGAGCTTGGCACCGATTATGATCTAATAGACCCAAAAACAAAAATTAAAACAGGCAGTCTGAATGCCCGGGAAGTTTTTGACATGATAGTCGAGATGGCATGGAAAAACGGAGAACCCGGAATAATATTTCTTGATCGATTAAACCGCGACAATGTTACGCCGGAAATTGGCGAAATCGAGAGTACTAACCCCTGCTTCCACCCGGACACACTGATCTCTACCGAGGAAGGACTAATACCTGTTCATGAGTTGTACAGAAAGTATGATGATAAACCATTTAACATTTATGTTGACAAAAGAGTAACAGGCGAAAAAGTAAAATTAAACGGTCGCTTTTATTATAAAAACGGAGTTGAGCTAAAACAGGCAAATGTTTTCCCGACAGGAATTAAAAAAACCTGTACGGTTATATTGAAAAACGGACAAGAAATAAAAGTAACCGCTGATCACAAAATTTTAACAGCCGAAGGATGGAAAGAAGCAGGTACTTTAACCGAACAGGATGTTGTTCTGGTACAGTCTGGTGCTGGTTCCTTTGCTAAAGAGGACGGTATTGGCAAAGACATGGGTTTGTTTTTAGGCTGGATAACCGGAGATGGCTGGTTTACAGCGGCAAAAGATGTGGTGGGGCTTTCCTTCGCCGGTAATGAATATTATATTTGTGAAGCATTGAACCAGATTGCACATCAGAACGGCGGAGGTACGAGAAAGGCCATTAGGAGAAAAAATGGAACATGGAATCTGATGTTTAAGAAAAAGGATTTTATTCAAAAACTTTCTTCCGATGGGTTGTTGCCGGTTAAATCACGGGAAAAGAGAGTGCCTGCGGGAATCTTTACTGCTGCGAAAGAAACTGTTATTGCATATCTAAATGGATTGTTCAGTTCGGACGGGACAGTGAATTATGTAGATGAAGATCACCGGGATATCCGCCTCTCATCTTCGTCGGAAGGGCTTTTAAAGGATGTTCAGCTTTTGCTGCTTCAATTGGGGATATATAGCACAATCTATAAACGGGATAAAGTAAACCAGGCGGTATTTCAATATACAAAAAACAGCGGCGAGCAAAAAATCTATGAAGGAGGAAACTATTCGGAGCTTATTATTACCGGTGATGATATGTATGTATTTTCCGAAACAATAGGGGAATTGATTCATACAGTAAAAAACATGAAATTGAAAGCGGCGGCAAGAACCTCAAGGAAAAAGACGAAATTCATGACTCCGGTATTGGCAGTTGTTGAAGGAGAAGAAACAGAAGTATATGACATTAGTGAACCAGAAACCCATTCATTAATCGCGCAAGGAATGGTAGTCCATAATTGCGGGGAGCAACCTCTGCTTCCATATGAGGCATGTAATCTTGGCTCAATAAATTTAAGCCGTATGATAAAACAGACTGAAAACGGGTACGAGATTGATTATGAAAAGCTGAAAGAAGTAGTTCACACATCGGTCCATTTTCTTGACAATGTAATTGATGTAAACAAGTACCCTCTTCCTGAGATAGAAGAAATGACCCGTGGTACGCGTAAAATAGGTCTTGGGGTTATGGGATGGGCTGATATGCTATTAAAGATAGGTATTAAATATGATTCGGAAGATGCTGTTCAATTGGCCGAAGAGGTCATGGGTTTCATACAAAAGCAGGCACGTGCAAAATCAAAAGAAATCGCAAAGGCTAAAGGTGTATTCCCGTATTACAACAGAAGCGTGTATAAAAGCAAAAAAATCAGGATACGAAACGCCACTACAACAACAATTGCCCCAACGGGTACATTAAGCATAATAGCGAGTGTTTCCAGCGGGATTGAGCCGTTGTTTGCAATTTCATTCATTAAAAATGTTATGGATAATGATGAGCTTGTTGAAACAAACCCGATATTCGAGGCCGTTTCAAAGGAAAGAGGGTTTTATTCGGAAGATTTGATGAAACAAATTGCGAAAAAAGGCGGCCTTCATGATATCGAAGAAGTTCCTCAGGATATCCGCGAACTTTTTGTTACATCACATGATATTTCTCCACAGTGGCATGTAAAAATGCAGGCGGCTTTCCAGAAATATACCGATAATGCCGTTTCAAAAACCGTAAATTTGAGAAACGATGCTACAACCGATGATGTGCGTGAAGTGTTCATAACTGCATATAAGACCGGCTGCAAGGGAGTTACGATTTACCGTGACGGAAGCAGGGATATGCAGGTACTTAATATCGGAAAAGTAAAGGGTAAAGGTGATGATGCTTCATTAAGCGGTGAACCAAAAATAGTTCCGAGACCGCGCCCTGACATTACAAACGGTTTTACCGAAAAGGTAAGAACCGGCTGCGGAAACCTGTATATTACCGTAAATTATGATGAACGGGGAATATGCGAAGTATTCACAAACACAGGCAGAGCCGGTGGCTGCCCTTCCCAGTCCGAAGCGACAAGCCGCCTTGTATCAATTGCGCTCCGCTCAGGTATTGAAGCCGAATCAATTATCGAACAGCTTAAAGGGATTCGCTGCGCGTCTACCATTCGCCAGCGCGGTATGAAGGTTTTATCCTGCCCGGATGCGATCGGACGCCTTATTGAAAAGGTTATGAATCACCAGAATGGAAACGGAAAGGACATTAAACAGAATCAAGCGGATGTTTCAGGGGGAGTGGTGCAAAGACCGACAGCCCGTCTGGTAGGATCGGTTGAAATACTGACTGCGGGCAGTGACCAAAACAAACGCAACTACCACAGCGCAGATAACCTATGCCCCGAATGTGGGGAACCGATGGAACATGAAGGAGGCTGCAAGGTCTGCCGAAGCTGCGGCTACTCAAAATGCGGATAAACGAACAAAGAAACAATGACGGGAGAGGATCCTGATTTGATTCTTAGTGTTAGCAGACGAACAGATATACCGGCTTTTTATACAGACTGGTTTATTAATAGAATAAAAGCCGGTTTTGTTCACGTTCGAAATCCGATGAATTACCATCAGGTAAGCAAAGTTTCTTTAGCTCCTGATGTGATTGACTGCATGGTATTTTGGACAAAGAACCCGACTCCGATACTGGATAAGCTAAAACTTATTTCAAATTACAATTACTATTTTCAGGTTACAATTAATGCCTACGATAAAGAAATAGAAAGAAATGTTCCTGAAACAAATATAATTATTAACACTTTTCAAAACCTTTCAATGAAAATCGGGAAACAAAAAACGATATGGAGATATGATCCGATTTTTTATTCTTCTGACATTGATTTATCGTATCATTTAAGAAACTTCGGAGAGATTGCTTCACAGCTTACAGGCTTTACGAATCGATGCATTATAAGCTTTGCGGATGTGTATCGAAAAACAGAAAGAAATATGCGTTATATACAGCCGTTAAGTGAATATATGATGCTGGAAATGGGAGCGCGTCTATCTGCAATAGCAAAATCTTTTGATATGGAAATCATGGCCTGTTCAGAAAGTATTGACTTATCACCGGTTGGTATTAAAAATGCCAAATGTATTGATGACTCCCTAATATCTTCAATAATCGGTCAAAAGATTTATGTTGATAAGGATAAAAACCAAAGAAGTGAATGCGGATGTGTAACAAGCGTTGATATTGGCGCATACAACACATGTAAACACGGGTGTTTATACTGCTATGCGAACTACAGCGATACTTCGGTAAAAAACAATACATTAAAACATAATCCACATTCTCCGTTTCTAATAGGAGATAAAGAACCGGATGATAAAGTGACAGTCAGGAAAATGCAATCATATATTAATACTCAAACAAGCTTTTTAAATTCTGTATGATAAATTTTACTTTGCCTTATTAATGCTATTTATGGATAATTGTATTCATTTTTTAAAGCTTGGAAGCCGGCGGGAAATAACAACGTAGAGTGATTATAAAAACAGAGAGGGGAAATAAGGTATGGAACGCATTGAGGGCTTTAATTATATGCCAAGGGGAAAACCAAATCCTGTTGTTAAGCCAGGGGAATTTATGTTTGCTGCAATTGGGTTTGATCATGCGCATATCGGAGGAATGATCAAAGGATTGCTTGAAGCTGGGGGAACACTAAAATATCTCTATGATCCCGATAAAGTGAAGATGGATATTTACAACAGGATGTTTCCACAGGCTAAGTTCGCTTCATGTGAGGAGGAAGTGCTGTCAGATCCGGAAGTTCGTTTGGTCGCGGGTGCCTGTGTTCCCTCCGAAAGATGTGCGCTGGGGCTGCGCGTAATGGATGCCGGTAAGGATTATTTTACCGACAAGGCGCCGCTGACAACATTGGAACAACTGGAAAGTGCAAAGAGAAAAGTAGAGCAAACCGGCAGAAAATATGCTGTTTATTATAGTGAACGAATCCACAATGAGGAGGCTGTCTTTGCGGGAGAATTGATTAAGCAGGGTGCAATCGGAAGGGTTATTCAGACCATTGGTATGGGACCGCACCGTTTAAGTGCCGCCTCGAGACCCGATTGGTTCTTTATTAAAGAAAAATACGGCGGGATACTATGTGATATTGGCAGTCACCAGATTGAGCAGTT
>JAAYBO010000130.1 GCA_012730095.1 Clostridiaceae bacterium | reverse complement strand
ACAGGAAGCATACGAGCAAGTAGTTCAACTGGCGGATAAGTCGTTTGTGTACCATCAAAATGATACCGTATATATTCTTAATGGAGGCGAAGTGATTAAATACCGCTGGGAAGAACCTCTTGACACAAATACGTACTATCAGGATTTGATCTCTAAATTTGTTAACCTGTTTAAAATGAAAGAAGATTCAATATCTAAAGAGGATATTGTCGATGCCGGTTTTATGCCCGAAGCCGCAGATTATGGTTTTTCAGCGATATATCCCGGTACATACGAGGACTATAAAGCGCTTATAAGATATTACATTCTGAAAAGAAAAGAGCTTGAGTGCGAAATACTGCAGTATGAAGCGGGAAAAAGCACAATTGAAGAAGTTGAAACATGCTACAATGAGTACTGCACCGCAAAAAGTAAACTCACGGACTATATAAACTCGGTTAACCCCGGAGATATATAGTAAACTTCATTTGGGCTTAAAAACTGTGCCTCGTGTTAACATTTTAAACCAACCCGAGAAGGCGTACAGTATTCGCCATAATAAAGCATACGATTATGCCCGCAATTGTCGGTACCGCAAATGATACTAAAGTCCATTTCATACTCTGTGTTTCTTTCCGAATTGTCCATAACGTCGTTGCGCATGGAAAATGCATAAGCGAGAACAGCATTACACATACTCCTGTGAGCCATGTCCAGCCGTTTGATGCAAGAAGCTGCCTTAAATGCTCCAGTTCACTTAACTCAATAAGTGAACCCGAAGCCATGTAGCTCATGATTATTATTGGCAGTACAATTTCATTCGCCGGTAATCCAAGGATAAACGCTAATATTATATAGCCGTCCATTCCCAATAGTTTTCCGAACGGGTCAAGGAAACCGGCAGTATGTGCAAGGATACTTGCGCCGCCGATATCAATATTTGCCATAAGCCATATTAGTAGTCCGGCGGGAGCGGCTACGGCAACTGCACGGCCTAATACAAAAATTGTCCTGTCTAATATTGACCGCACGATTATGCGCCCGACCTGCGGTTTTCGATAGGGTGGAAGTTCCAGCGTGAATGATGACGGCAGCCCCTTTAATATTGTCTTAGACAGGATTTTTGATACAACAAGGGTTATAATTATTCCCAGCAAAACGACAGCCGTTAGTGAAAGGGTTGAAACGAGTGAACCTAACGCGCCTTTAGTCATACCGCCGATAAAAATGGCGCTTAGCGCTATAAGTGTGGGAAAACGGCCATTGCACGGTACGAATGTATTTGTTATCGTTGCAATCAAGCGTTCCCTCGGAGAATCTATAATCCTGCAGCCTATTACCCCGGCGGCGTTGCAACCAAACCCCATGCACATCGTCAGTGCCTGCTTGCCGTGGGCACATGCTTTTTTGAAGAAGTTATCCAGGTTAAACGCCACTCTCGGTAGATACCCCAGATCCTCCAAAAGGGTGAATAACGGAAAGAAAATTGCCATAGGCGGCAGCATAACCGAAACGACCCAGGCCAATGTCCGGTAAGTACCTGTGAGTAACGCGCCGTGAATCCATCCTGGAACATTCAATGATACGAAAATATCGGTAAGCTTATCTTCAATTCCGAATAATAAATTAGCAAGAAGCCCGGACGGATAGTTTGCGCCAGTAATTGTTAACCAGAATATCACCGCCAGCAGCGCAAGCATAACAGGAAGGCCGAAAAATTTTGATGTCAGTATACTGTCAATTTTCCTGTCTGTTTGGTTATATTGTTTATTTCCAAAGGAAACGACATCACGGCAAATTTCTTCAGAAATGTTTATAAGGCGTGATACTATTCTGTCGCGCAGATGATCGGGATGAATACCATTTTGTTCAAGATACCGGCGGGCTTTATCCAGGCTTTGCTGAAGCGTTGAATTGTCCGATATATTAAATCCAAGAAATTTGTTTAATGATTCAAGCATCGAGGCATCCCCGTCGAGAAGTTTCAGCGAAACCCATCGGTCGCTAATTTTTCCGTCCGTTACTTCCCGTATTACCGGACGAATAAGCTCAATTGCCTGCTCAATAGTTTCATCGTATGTAATTTCAAGCGGATTTGTCTTTTCAAATCCCAATGCGATGTTATAGACTGCATCGATAAGCTCACCCAATCCCATTTTACTTCGCGCGTTCGTAGCAATAACAGGCACGCCGAGGCGCTCGGACAACTTTTTACAATTAATGTGTATTTTTTTACGTTCGGCTTCATCAATAAGGTTTACGCAAACAACAACATT
>JAAYBO010000129.1 GCA_012730095.1 Clostridiaceae bacterium | reverse complement strand
ATGAGTAAATTGAATGAGCTTAACACGGATGATGTATTGCCAATGGAACATGTACTGCCGATTCGCAATGTATTCAGGGAAGATATATGTGAAAAATCTTTTGACAGGGAAGAAATATTAAAAAATGCTCCCGAAAAAGCGGAGGGCTGTTTTTTAGTGCCCAAAGTAGTTGAATAAAGTCATTTATAGCATATACACCTGACAAACCGATTGGAGGGATTTTTTTGGAACTTACGAAATTTACCGTTTGCCAGGCCGCGGATAAAATAAGAAAAAAAGAAATAAGTGTGCCGGAATTAACGAATGCTTATCTTGACAGGATCAACGAGCTTAATAAAAAAATCGGGGCATACATTACCGTTTGCAGACAGGAAGCTGAAAAGCAGGCGGATCGTGTTCAAAAAAAGATTGATAATTATGAGGAATTGCCGATTATAGCCGGCATTCCCGCTGGAGTCAATGATAATATATGCACATCGGGGGTATTGACAAGCTGTGGTTCCAGAATGCTGAGTAATTTTATTCCCCCATACGACGCAACAGTGATTAAGAAATTTTCACAGAATGATGCGGTTCTGTTGGGAAAGCTGAATATGGATGAATTTGCTATGGGAAGTTCAAACGAAACTTCCTGGTATGGGCAGGTTAAAAATCCATGGGATCTTGAGCGTGTCCCTGGCGGATCAAGCGGGGGCGCTGCAGCCGCGGTTGCGGCGCATATGGCATGTTATGCGCTCGGTTCCGACACAGGCGGCTCTGCCCGGCAGGCATCGTCGTTTTGCGGCGTTGTTGGTTTAAAACCAACTTATGGTTTAGTTTCAAGGTATGGCCTTGTTGCATTTGCTTCCTCTATGGATCAGATAGCGCCTGTTACACGCGATGTTGCTGACTGCGCAGCGGTTATGAATGCTATTGCGGGGCACGATCCTCTTGATTCAACATCGCAGGATTGCAGAAATGAAGATTACACATCTTTTTTAAAAAATGATGTTAAGGGCTTGAAAATTGGTTTGCCGAAAGAGTATTTCAGCGGCAGCATTCAGAAAGAAGTAAAGGAAAAAGTTTTAGATGCTGCAAAATTATTTGAGTCATTGGGAGCTACTATAGAGGAAATTTCACTGCCGCTTATTGAATACGCTTTACCGGTATATTATATATTATCATCCGCGGAGGCAGGTTCGAATCTTGCTCAGTACGACGGGATAAAATACGGGTACCGTGCACAGCAGTTTGATGATTTGGTAGAGCTGTACAAAAAAACACGGAGTGAAGGGTTTGGGGAAGAAGTCAAGAGAAGAATTCTTCTTGGAACTTATGTGTTAAGCTCCGGAAATTATGATGCGTATTATAGTAAAGCATTGAAAGCTAAAAGAATGATTTTCGAAGAGTTTCAGAATGCCTATCAAAAGGTAGATATTATTTTAGGACCTACCGCCCCTTCTTCCGCTTTCAAAATTGGTGAAAAAACCGTCAATCCTATTGATATGTATTTTAATGACGCGTATACGGTTTCGGCTAATATAGCAGGTCTTTGCGCGATATCGCTGCCGTGCGGCTTTGACAGTAATGGCCTTCCGGTGGGAATGCAGCTGATCGGCAAGCCTTACGACGAAGGAACAATATTAAAAGCTGCTTTCACATATGAAAAGAATACCGGTGGAAATGGAGGGATTGACTGTGGAATATGAAGTTGTCATAGGTCTGGAAATACATGCCGAACTTGCTACAAAATCCAAAATATACTGCGGCTGTACAACTGAATTTGGAGGCGAACCAAATACGCACTGCTGTCCCGGATGCATGGGAATGCCCGGCGCACTGCCGGTACTTAACAAAGCTGTTGTTGAATATGCGATAAAAGCAGGTCTGGCCACAAATTGCGAAATATCACATTACAGCCGGCAAGACAGGAAGCATTATTTCTACCCTGATTTAGCAAAAGCATATCAGATATCCCAGTGTGATTTTCCTATATGCAGGAATGGATTCCTTGAGATTAACGTAAACGGAGATAAAAAGAAAATCGGAATCACAAGAATTCACATTGAAGAGGATGCCGGAAAATTGATCCATGACGAATCCGGAAGAGGGACTTTTGTTGATTACAACCGAAGTGGTGTCCCTCTTATTGAAATAGTTACCGAGCCCGATATGCGCTCGTCTGCCGAAGTGAAGGCTTTTTTTGAAAAATTGAAGGCTATACTGGAATATACTGCTGTTTCGGACTGCAAGATGCAGGAAGGATCTCTGAGAGCGGACATTAATCTTTCTGTACGCCCAAAGGGTCAGAGTGAGTTTGGAGTTCGTACCGAAATGAAAAACCTTAACTCTATCAGAGCTATCGTTCGCGCTGTTGAAGGGGAAGCAAGAAGGCAGATTCTTGAGCTTGAGTACGGAGGGATAATTGAACAGGAAACGAGGCGTTGGGACGACATAAAAGGCGAGAGCTACTCTATGAGAACTAAGGAAGAGGCTACCGATTACCGCTATATGCCGGATCCTGATCTGGCGCCGGTTTATGTCGAACAAGCATGGATTGATGAAATAAGGGCTACAATCCCTGAACTCCCGGATGACAGAAAAAATCGATTTATTAACGAATTTGGAATACCAGAATACGATGCTTCACTGATCACCGCTTCCAAACCTCTCGCGGATTTTTTCGAGGCAGCGGCGAAGGAAAGCGAAAACGTAAAAGCAGTCAGCAACTGGATCATGGGTGATTTAATGAAAAAACTGAATGATACGGGACTGGAGCCCTCGGATATACCGTTTGCACCCGGGAATCTTTCAAAACTGATATCGTTAATCGATGAAAATGTGATAAGTGGAAAGATAGCAAAACAGGTATTTGAACATATGTGGGATACGGGAGAAGACCCAGCTGACATTGTTGAAAAGAAAGGATTAAAGGTAGTAACGGATACGGAAGCAATACGCAGCGTGGTTATTAAGGTTATTTCAGCAAACCCCAAATCGGTAGAGGATTACAAATCGGGCAAAACAAAAGCGATGGGTTTTCTTATCGGGCAGATTATGCGCGAAACGAAAGGCAAGGCAGATCCTCAGGCAGTAAACCGTCTGCTTAAGGCGGAACTGGATGAATTATAAGTGGTTAACACCGATATTTCAATCGGTTGTCTGGCTGTAATGCGTAACGGTATTACGGCCTTTCTTTTTCGATGAATGCAAAGCTTTTTCGGAAGAGTTTATTAAATCTCGTGCATTTGAGGCATCATGCGGGAACGAAGCAATTCCTATTGATATTGTATAGTGAGGGCTGGTTGTTTTTTCAACATTTTTTCTTAAGCGCTCAGCGACGAGATAAGCGTTAACAGGGCTTGCACCGGGCAGGAGTACAATAAACCTGTCCGCAATATACCGGCCAAGTTTGTCATCGCTGCGCAGAGTACTTCCAGCTATATTTACAAGGTTTCTTATGCATTTGTCTCCAATTATGCGGCCGTGGACGTTATTTATTATCTTAAAATTATCTATATCGAACATTAAAACGGAAAACTCGCCATTTGGGTTTCTTTCAATCATGTTTCTAATCTTTCCTCTAATAGCCTTTTTCGTATATGCACCTGACAGTTCATCGGTTTTTTCCATTTCGGCAAGTTTTTGTTTCTCTTGTTCGATTTGTTCCACACGTCTTTCCACTTCACGCTGAACAGATTGGTTTATTTTTTCCAACTGGGCTGTTGTTAATGAATGTGACTCTTCAAGTTTAAAAACAGTTGAGCGATAGAAGAAGACTGAGAACAAAATGTAGCCGGCGGCTTTTGCGATCAGTGATATTGTTATTGCCGAATCCGACGATGCGAGGCGGGGAATTAAAAGTGATATACAAACAAGCACAACACCCCCGTACAGCGAAAAAGAGGAATATCGTTTTAACAGGAAAAAGCTTATAATAAAAATAACAACCGTACATATGTATAATGAAATAATAATATCAAAAATAAACGAACGATACAGTGAAACAAAGTTAAGATTTAATACTATCATTGCAACCGGCAGTGAATACAGCAGAAACATCAGCATATTGACCGGATCACTGTTCTTTTTAACAACAATAATTAGGATTAACGAAGTAATAAGTAAAAATTCGGAGAAGAAAAGATATGAATGGGAGTGTTCGGTACTTATAGACAAAAATGAAAGCAAACACAAAACAAGCGGAATAAAAAAAGCGGTTCCAAAGTGCTTTGCCAATGGCATATCATGTTTTATTGAAAGCGAAGACAGATATATGTATGATGAGAACACAATAACCATAAACAAATGAATCTGGTTTTCCAGACCAAGATAAAACATACTGATATCCTCCCGTATTGGTTTACTTATTATATTATCGGAAAATGAACCCAAAATAACAATAGGCGTACCCGATTTTTCGGCTTGCTTATCCTCGCTCTGACTGTACATCTCTATGCTGCATTTTCGCTATAGTTTCCGTTATTGTAAAATAGTTCTTCTAAATTACTGTGCTGGTTCAACCAGATAAACAGCGGGTGATTCGGGTGTTTTCGGTTACGCCGGGCGACATGCTCCAACGCCCTGCTGCGTACAGGCAAATGCGGAGCGGGTTAATGAGCGACCCGGGATATGGAGACCACTGTGTGAAAATATACAAAACCTAAAGCGTGTTATCGGTATGTGCTTTGTCGACCAAGGAAACGAAACACCCGAAGCAGGACCCGCGGGAATAGTGTTCGAAAATTACCCTACGAACTATTGTACAATAACGTCAACAAAGAGCTTCATTTGCAAGAGCTATACAGTTCAGCTCGGGCAAGTCGAAACTCACAAAAATGCTTTGAAAAATTTTTGAAGGAAGCATTTTTGCTCAGACAGTCGACTTGCTTATCCTCGCTCTGACTGTACATCTCTATGCTGCATTTTCGCTATAGTTTCCGTTATTGTAAAATAGTTCTT
>JAAYBO010000128.1 GCA_012730095.1 Clostridiaceae bacterium | reverse complement strand
TGTGAGCCTCTTATTTTTTTAGGGAGGCGTTATTATGGTTGTCGTACTGAAGCCGAATATTCCAAAAGAAAAGAGGAACGAACTGATTCGCGAAATAGAAGCAATGGGCGTGAAAGTCCAGATTACCGAAGGTACTCAAACATCAATCCTCGGCCTTGTAGGCGACACTTCAAATCTTAACAAATACCGGATAGCATCGAACGAAATTGTCGCTAATATATTACGGGTACAGGAACCATTTAAAAAAGCGAACAAGATGTTTAAGCCGGACAATACAATTATTGAAGTAGCCGGAAGAAGAATAGGCGAAGGCTATTTTACCGTAATAACCGGCCCGTGTTCGGTAGAGAGTGAAGAACAGATTGAAGGGATAGCCAAAGCCGTTAAAACAAACGGAGCCGCCTTTTTGCGAGGAGGTGCATACAAACCGAGAACTTCGCCGTATTCCTTTCAGGGGCTTGGTCTTGAGGGATTGGAATATTTAAAAATTGCGAGGGAAAAGACAGGACTTCCGATTGTTTCGGAAATTATGTCACCGGACCTTGTCCAGCGTTTTGTTGAAGATGTTGATATAATACAAGTTGGTGCAAGAAATATGCAGAACTTTGTTTTGCTGAAGGAACTCGGTAAAACAAACAAGCCGATACTATTAAAACGCGGACTATCCGCGACAATAGAAGAGTGGCTTATGTCTGCCGAATACATTATGAGTGAGGGCAATGAACAGGTAATATTGTGCGAGAGAGGTATAAGAACCTTTGAAACATATACAAGAAACACTTTGGATTTAAGTTCGGTGCTTTCGATAAAAAAACTAAGCCATCTGCCTGTAATCGTGGATCCGAGCCATGCAACCGGCCATTCATGGATGGTTGAGGCTATGACAAAAGCGGCGGTGGTCGTCGGCGCGGATGGGGTGATAGTTGAGGTTCACAACAATCCTGCACATGCATTATGTGACGGTTCACAGTCGATAACCCCTGAACAATTTTCCGGCCTTATGGATAAGATTAAAAAACTTGTGGAAATAGAAGGGAAAGTATTGGTGGAATAAATGAAAGTATTAAAGCTAAGCCTTAAGCATAAAACGGTTCCGATTGAGATTGAAAACGGTTTGTTTCAAAAAGCCGCACAGCGTATTAAATAACTTTTCGGCAAAAGAAAAATAATGCTCGTTACAGACAGCAATGTAGGACCTGTCTATGCAGAGAAACTCTTTACACAGATGAAGGATTTAAACATCGAAACAGGCATATATACCGTTCCCGCAGGGGAAAGCAGCAAAAACCATGAACAGCTTCTGAAGCTTTACGCTGCTTTTGCCGATTTTGGAATAACAAGAGGAGATATTGTAATAGCGGTTGGAGGAGGCGTAACAGGTGACCTCGCGGGGTATGCCGCTTCAACATGGCTCAGAGGAACAGGATTTGTCCAGATTCCTGCATCACTTCTTGCAATGGTTGATTCAAGCGTTGGCGGAAAGGTTGCGGTTAATCTTCCGCAAGGAAAAAACCTCGTCGGCAATTTTTATCACCCTGAAATTATATTAATAGATCCGCTTCTTCTTAATACACTGCCCGATAAATATTTTTTCGACGGTATTGCCGAGGTAATAAAATACGGCCTGATATCGGACGAAAACCTTTTTGAGATGCTTGAAAGACTTAAAAACCGCGAAAGCATTATGGAACATATTGAAAAAATAATATTCAGATGCTGTGATATAAAAAGGAATGTCGTCGAGCAGGATGAAAAAGAAAGCGGAATGAGAATGATTTTAAATTTCGGGCATACATTCGGGCACGCGATAGAAAAGATATTCGGATATGAAAAGTATACTCACGGGGAAGCAATTTCAATAGGTATGGTATACATCAGCGAACTTTCCGAAAAACTCGGGTTCTGCGATCCAAAACTTCCAGAAAGAATCCGTTCGATACTGGTTCAGTACGGGCTTCCGGCTGACTTCCCGAAAATGGATAGCAAAG
>JAAYBO010000127.1 GCA_012730095.1 Clostridiaceae bacterium | reverse complement strand
TATTTTCAAACTTTCGGGCAATATATACAACAAGCCTCAGGTTTCGTTCAATCAGGGTTTTCTTTACCGCGTAATCATGCCTTGACAACTTATCCAATAATGCTGTTTCCTCTTCAACGGTTAACGGCGGAGGTAATGCTTCACTTCCGCCTACATAATGGATATCACCGCGGCTTAATCCGCATATCTTTCCAACCCACATCCGTATATTAGTAAAAATTTTTTTTAAGTACATATACATTTATTATCCCTTCCCAAGTTTACTGTTTTGAGCTAAATTAACACCTTCAGATCTCAGGCAGAAACCATTTCAGGGCTTATTATCGCATGGTATTGATCCGCCGCCGAAAGCCTGTTTTTGCATATGCACACAACTACCTGAGTCTTTTCAAAGCAATAATCCTCCTTCTCCACCGAAATGCTGTCGGGTTTAAAACCCGGCAGTATACCGTTCGTGTTTCCAATTGAATTAAACGGTATTAACCTTATTCGTCTTGTCCATTCCGCATCGTGTTCGATGCTTATTTCCGCATTGTCAGTTTGCGACCAGTTTTTAGCCCATTCAAGCATTTTAGGGGGAAGAAGCTCTTTTAAGCCGTCCAATTCGGCTACCATCACAGGACATCTTGTAACCGGATCTAAAAGAGTATTCCCGGTATCTATCAACGCGGGCATCGATACCGATCTTCCGTCAATGCTGATACATGCGTTAACAATGTATGATTCTTTTTCTATCCTCTTTCTAAATAAATCGGTAAATGCGCGTACGAGCAAAAAACCAAAGCTGATGGTTAGTATTAAAAGCAGCGTATCGCTTCTAAAGCGGTTGTAAAAGATACCGTTTTTATAATATATTACCTGGCCGGTTAAACTCATAAGGGCATATCCGGCTCCCGCGAATATAAAAGTTGTAATGTAGAATGACAGCAGAGCCTTAAAAAGGTTTTTTATCGTTCTTAGCGGGAACGCCGCGGCTATCATAAGAAACGAAAGAATAATCTTTCCTCCGATTGTATATAGGCTGCGTATTGACGGACAGGTCAGCATGACAACAAGGTAAACGGTTCCGACCGCCGCAGAAGCAAGCTTTCGCCAGGCAGTCGACGCCATGCCCGACAGCTTCTCGGCAACCGACAATATGCCATAATTGACAAGTATATTTTCAAAGAATAACAAATCTATATATACATACATACTATCACCCCAAATTAACAGATAAGACGGGTACCGAAAAAACGCATAGCTTCTCCACTATCAACCTATATGCACATCTTTCGCAGTTTATGCCTTTTAAAATAACGAAAGATACAGCTTTAAAATTTTTAACATTTCAGGGTTCATTGGGAAATTATGACTCGTGTAATTCAAAGTATGATAGTATTATACGGAACTGTATGCATAATTTTTGTCAAAAAAAAATATCACCCTGTCGATTTCCATAATTTTTGCTTTTCGGATGTTACTTACTATACGAACTATTGTACAATTTAAGGAAACTATAGCGAAAATGAAGCATAGAGATATATAGTCAGAGCGAGGATAAGCAAGTTGACTGTCTGAGCAAAAATGCATCATACAAAAAATTATTCAAAGCATTTTTGTGAGTTAAAAATTCATGATATAATAACCTCACCCGTTACCGAAATCATAGATTTCGAACGGGTGCCCGAGAACATTGTATCATGAATTTATACAGCCGATGCCGGCCGCCCTCGGTTTCACCAGGTGAAAATCATACGATTTTAAAAATTCATGATATACTATAAAAATAATGAAAAAATTTATTATGGTTTTAGCATGTATTGGAAAAGGTGTAAAATGAAAAAATTTATTCGTGTGTTTTTTTATTGTACTTCGATTACATTTCTCAATTTGGCTATGCAATTCGCAGCGGCAGTGCTTTTAATGTTTCTGGCCATGATTTTCAGGCTAAGTCAGTCACTAATCACAGGAAGCACCGATTTTTTGTCCGAAGCAGATATTAACACTATTGCCCATGACATACTGCTTCCTTCATTTATTCTTGCCGCAATCCTTACTTTTGGTATCGCCTGGCTTGCGCATGTAATATTTAAAAAGCCTTTTATTAAAAGGCTTTCCATTAAAAAAGCATCATTTGCTGCGGTAACGGTCGCATTTGTTATCGGCTGTTCGCTGCAAATGCCAATCGTATATATTATGGACCTTATTCATCGGGCAGGTGTTGCCCCTGAACTGTTTGACAAGTATGCTGAAATAATGGAACCCCTCACACTTAACCAGAACATTGTTCTGCAGATAATAGCAATAGGAATTGTCGGACCGCTGCTTGAAGAAGTGATATTCAGAGGGCTGATCTTTCATCAGCTGAGGAAAAACGTTCCGCTGATTTATGCTATTATTCTTCAGGCCGCATTATTTGCCATTTCACATCTTAATGTGATTCAGGGGACGTACGCATTTTTTATCGGAATACTTTTGGCGCTGTCTTTTGTTTGGTCACGTTCTCTGCTGCTCCCTATCGCAATACATATCGGAATGAATTTATCGGGCATACTCCTGTCCGAATACGGTGATTATATTGATAATACCTCAACATATACAATCCTTGTGTTTTCAGTCTTGTTAATCATAGCCGGGACTGCGTATCTGTACTCCAAATCAAGGTCTTCGGAAGAGGAAATGGCTTTGTAGAGATGGGGTTTATCTTCCGGTTTGTTATACATTTTGATATATATGAGCCGGAACAATATTACTGCTGTTATTAATGATTTTAATAATTTTATTTTCAGGCACAGGTTCACAGAAATAAAATCCCTGAGCGATATCGCATCCGTATTTCTTTAGCACTTCGTACTGATCTATTTTTTCAACACCTTCCGCTACTACGCTCATCCCCAGCCGGTGTGCCAGAATTATCATGGCTTCGGTTAATTTCCCGCCGTTTCCCGGACTGGAAATATTCTTTATGAAAGAACGGTCAATTTTCATAATATCAACCGGTAAACCCTGTAGATGGTGCATCGATGAATACCCTGTTCCGAAATCGTCAAGCGCAATCTTTATGCCCTTTTTGTTTAAGGCCATAAGCTTTAATGCATTTTCATTGCGTGATTCCATCAACGCCGATTCTGTTATTTCAATAACCATCCATTTTGGATTCACGCCTGTTTTGTTGATAATATTAATAAACCGGTACAGGAAGTCATGCTGCATAAGCTGAACCGGTGAAACATTTACCGATACGTGTATCGGTTCTTCCCTGTTTTTATTTATTTCAGCCGAGAAATTGCACGCTTTTGTAAAAACCCATTCGCCAATGCGGTTTATAAGGCCGACTTCTTCGGCCAGAGGGATGAAATCAATCGGATCTATAAAACCTCTTTCCGGATGATACCACCTTATTAGAGACTCTATCCCTGTAATTGAATGATCCTTAAAACTTATCTGGGGCTGGTAAAATATATGGAATTCCTCATTTTCCAGCGCCTTTCTCATCTCCCTTTCAAGAAGAACCTTTTCATATAACTCATCATTCATACGTTTTTCAAAACGCTTTAATAAATTCTTGCCTGTTGATTTTGCCTTAAGCATTGCTGTGTCGGCGTTTTTCATTAAGTCGTCACTCGTTTTTCCATCCTCCGGGAAAATGGCAATTCCGATACTGAATGTAAAGTGAAATTCGTTCTCATCAACCCTTATCGGTTCACTAAGCTTTTCCTTCAGCTTTTCAATGAACGAATCAAACCCGCTAACCTTGTCTTTACTGGTAAGAAGTATCGCAAATTCATCGCCGCTTGTTCTGCATACTGCCGAACCCATTCCAGCATAAGCTTTAAGACGCATTCCCATCTTTTTTAATAAGACGTCGCCGTAAACATAACCGAAAGTATCATTTATTACTTTAAAATTATCCAGATCCATATACATCAGTATGAAAGGATTATCGGCTTTCACAAGGGATTCAAGGTAATTGGACAGCCATATCCTGTTTGGTAATTCGGTTACAGGATCAACATAAGCAAGTTCAAGTATTTTTTCTTCTTTTGTTTTTTCGACCTGTATGTCGTTATAGGAGCCCATTATCCTGATCAAATTCTCCATTTCATCAAAAAATGCCGAGCCTCTGATTCTTGCCCAGCGATATTCATTGTTTACAATAGTCCTGAATTCCATGCTAAATTTTTTCATCTTCCCGTTTTTTACCTGGCAAAACAATTTAAACACATAATATCTGTCATCAGGGTGAATCAATTTTTCAAATAATAAGTTTGTCTTACTCTCGGCCCATATCCGATCAAGATTATATATTTCAAGAATACGGTTTGAAAGATACCATTTTTCTTCAGTAACATCGTATTCCCATAAAGCCTCCTGCGAATAATTAAAAAGGCTTTGCAGCCTTTCTTTGCTTCTTACAAGCTCAACCTGATCAGATTTTAGTTCCTCATATTTTAATTTTAGCTCATTATGGGATGAATTCAATTTATCATATTCCGCCGCTAGTTGATTGTAATTGTGTTTGATATTTGCTTTTTGTATAGAAATATTTTCCCTGTTTTTTCTATTCTTCGTTGTATAATAAAGTGAAATGGAAGCAGCAGCTATAATTGAGATTACAGTAATAATCACCGCATCATGAAATATACGCACATATGCGTATAAACAAAACAAAATAAACATGCAGATAGGATAAATTATATCGGTGGTAAAAAATTTGTATCTTTTCACAGATTATGCCTCCATATAAAGTATCTATATTTTTTTACCACCAAAAACCATTTGATAAACATAATTTGCCGCGAAATGTGAATTATGTCTACAAACCTGTCAAAATAATGGAATTAATTCTATATTAATGGCCTGTGAGTAAATTCCCTTTTCCTGCCGGCATAATCGGAAACTATATGGCCATCGCCTTTAAGCTTATATTTGTATATCAAAAGCCCTTCCAGACCCACCGGGCCGCGCGCATGTATTTTGTTGGTGCTGATACCTACTTCCGCGCCGAACCCATACCTGAACCCATCGCTGAATCTGGTTGAACAATTCCAAAATACATTTGCCGAATCAACCATGTCCATAAACCTTTCCGCCGCTGATTGGTCGGAGGTTATAATAGCATCTGTGTGACCGGAACCGAAAGTATTGATGTGGTTAATTGCTTCATCCAAAGAATCAACCACTTTTACCGACAATATATAATCAAGGTATTCCGTTTTCCAATCGTCGACACTAACAGCCTGCACATCGATAATCTTTCGGGTTTTTTCACATCCTTTTAATATAACATTTTTTTGATCAGTTTTCTTTTTCAGCTTCGGTAAAAAACTTGCCGCGATATCCGAGTGTACAAGCAGTGTTTCTGTCGCATTACAAACAGCGACATACTGCGTTTTGGAATCATTTACAACATCAACCGCCATGTTTATATCGGCGTCCTTGTCCACATAACAATGGCATATCCCGTCAGAATGGCCCAAAACCGGTATTTTAGAATGATCCATTATATAACGGACAAAATCATTTGATCCCCTTGGAATTATCAAATCAATCCATTTGTCCAGAGCAAGCATATTGTTTACATCCTCGCGAGTCTCAAGCAGATGTATCCACCCGGAAGGGACACCGGCCTGATTTGCGGCTTCGTATATAACTTTAGCCAATATCCTGTTTGTTTCAATTGCCTCGCTGCCGCCTTTCAATAACACGGTATTTCCGCTTTTAAGGCATAGCGTGGATATCTGCACAAGAGCATCGGGACGTGATTCAAAAATAACTCCAATTACACCAATAGGACAGCTTATTTTATATAACTCCAAACCATTGTCAAGCTCAGTTGCAAGCAAAGTTTTTCCGATAGGGTCCGAAAGCCCGATAAGGCTGCGTATGCCCTCCACAGTTTCAGATAATTTTCTTTCATCAAATTTCAGACGTTTCAAAAGAGGTTTAGGCAAATTTTCATTTTCGCTTCTTTTTAAATCAATTTCGTTTTTTTCGAATATTTCTTTTTTATTTAAAACAATGCTTTCCGCAATAAGGCAAAGCGCATTATTTTTTTGTTCGGCACTCAAAGCTGAAAACTCTATTGCTGCTTTTTTTGCGTCTTTTGCCGCTTGAATAATATCCATATAAAACCTCCGTCATATTGCCGGCTTCATCCGGTTATTAAACAATTTACTGCCGATCGGCTGTTTTTTATTCGCTGATAAACAGCATAAACGATCGGTTAATATAATATAATAGCGCATAAAAGGCTTAATATCAATTGGTTCGTTGGATAATTTACAGATATTATGCTCTTTCCATAAACTTAACAAACTCTCTTGCGTAATATGGATCAAACTGTTTACCGGAGCAGCTGATTATTTCATCAATAGCGTCTTCATGCGGGATCGCGCTTTTATATACGGTACTGTGTGTCATAATATCATATGCGTCAACTATGTTAAGTATACGGGATATCCGTGGTATATCCTTCTCCTTAAGTCCCTGCGGATACCCTTTTCCATCCCAGCGTTCATGATGGCACAGTATTCCGTCGGATATATGGGCTAATTCCTGATGATTGACAGCAATTTTATAACCTTTTTCAGAATGTGTGCGGATCTCAACCCATTCGTCATGATCAAGTCTACCCGCTTTCATAAGAATTTGGTCTGATATCGCGACTTTGCCTATGTCATGCAAAGATGATAAAAGAGAAAGCTCATCAAGATCCTTTTCGCTTAAGCCGATATAATCCGCAAATTCTTTTGATAGTGTATTTACCCTTCTTAAATGAGTTTCCGTTTCCACCGAGCGCTGAAAAAGAGATTCCTTCAACGAATCAAGAATAACCTGCCGTATTTTTCTGCTTTCGGCAAGTTTCTCACGATACATCATGTTTTCAGCCATTTTTAACACATCTATCAAACTTTCGCTTGAAGTGTATTTTGTGGAATATCCCATCGAAATGCTTAAAGCTATAGGAAGCTTTTTTTCAACAAGGCTTTCTTTGCGTATCCTTTCGCATATTCGAGCCGCGGTTTCGTTATCGGTTCCGGGAAGTAAAACAGCAAATTCATCTCCTCCCCAACGCGCGACAACATCCTCTTTTCTGCAAACTTTTTTTAAAATTTCGGCAAATCTGGTAAGAAGCTTGTCCCCTTGCAAATGCCCGAAAACATCATTTGTAAGCTTCAATCCGTTCAAATCTGAAATAATAATGGAAATAGGAAGACTTCTATCAACATCGATCCGGTTAACCTCTTCCTCAAAAAAACCTCTGTTATATAAACCTGTAAGCTTATCATGATAAGCAAGATATCTAATCTCTTTTTCGGCAATGATCCTTTCGGTTATATTCAGAAAAGTAATGAAATCGGCACTGGTGCCATTATAATTAATTTTTGCGGCATATAATTCTATCCATTTCACACCTTCTTTTTCAGGGATCATAATCGGGATACTATAATTTTTATCAATATTTTTGTTATCTTCATTATATTGGGCTAATACTTCACGCAAAGACTCGTAAGGAATAGAATACAACAAAGACCTTAAGGAAACCGGGCATTTTTTGGGAGCCGGAATTCCTGCCATAGAATAAAACGCATGATTGGCATACTTAACAGACCCATTATCAACAACGAGTATGGGGAGAAAGAGTTGCTCAGCTAAAACCCCGAATTCATCACATCCGGCATTATTGCACTTGCATCCGAAAATACTTCTTTTCTTTTTTTGGTTTTGAAGAAACATACAACGTAACCCACAAATCCAATTTCCAATATATACTATTTCATTATCATACAAGAAAAAAATGGATTTGTAAAGCGCTTCGTTAAAAATCGCAAAAGCTATTTTTTAGGTATAACGAACATGGCAATCAGATAAACCAAACCTCCTCCGAATATTAAGGAAGGTATCGATAAAATGACCCATACTAAACGGATTACGGTTGGATCTATTCCAAAATATTCTCCGATGCCTCCGCATACTCCGGCAATAATTTTATTTGTTTCGGAAAGATACAGTTTCTTTTCCATATAACCACCTTCTGAGAAATAATGCCAGTTACTAAATACATATTAATACGGTTAAGAAATAAATATGCTAAAAAATTTTAAGCCATACTGCCAATAACAAATACAATATGTATTTTATATGGTCCTATACACATCGTTCGGTGATTTAATTATAAAATCTTCGTTCTTAAGGATCTCAAGAGCGCTTTGCGGGTCTTCCACTCTTAAGAGTACCATTGCGTTTTCATTCTTGCATGTCCCGACAAAAGCATACATATACTCAATACTTATTCCCTTTTTATCCAGTATTGAAAGTGCTTTTGAAAGACCTCCGGGCTTGTCTTCAACTTCTATCGCAATAACACTGTTTATACTGGCGGCAAAACCATGCTGCTGTAAAATCTCTATTGCCTTGCCAGGTTGATTAACAATTAGCCTTAATATGCCAAAATCAGTTGTATCTGCAATAGACAGTGCGCTTATATCTATATTGTTTTCACCGAGAATACGCGTAACTTCCGCAAGCCTTCCCTGTTTATTCTCAAGAAATACGGAAATCTGGCTTATTAGCATGGTATCCCCTCCAAATAGATTGATGCTTACATTATAACCCATGCTTTAAGACAGAGGCAAGGAGAACTTTAAATTCAAGGGAGATTCAGTGTTTGCCCCGCATATATCAGAGCACTGTCGAGGTTGTTCATTTTTTTAATTTTATATATGTATTCACGGATTTCAGTGCCGCCCCTGTATTTTCCCGCTATTTCCCAAAGCGTGTCCCCATGGTTTACCGTAACTGAACGATATTCGGTCATTATGTTTCCGGCGTTAGAAAGTGAAACAGAACCGACATATAAAAGCATTAAAGCAGTACAAAACAAGAATGCGGCAAACTTTTTTCTGTTCTTTAAACGGTATCTTTTTCTCATTTGCATCACCTCATGAACATATGTTCTTTTTTATTTTACCGAACATATGTTCATTTGTCAATTGTTTTTCGAACGTTTGTTTGACATTTTTTTTATATATGGTATAATTAACCTAAACAAAAGAATGCGGGGTAAAAAAATGAGAGCTAAAAGTCTGGAAAAGCAAAAGAAAATATTGGATTTTGTAAACAGGCAGGTTCAGGAAAAGGGGTATCCTCCGTCAGTTCGTGAAATCTGCAAGGCAGTGGGTTTTAAATCAACCTCTACCGTACACGCTTATCTCGCAAGCCTTGAAGCCGAAGGGCTTATTTCAAAAGAACCTGCAAAAACCAGAGCTTTAAAAGTTATTGATGAAAACAGTAAAAACCTTGAAGGTCGCATATCCGACCATGAAATTGAGAATATTCCGATTCTTGGGCAGGTTACCGCCGGCCAGCCTATTCTTGCCGTAGAAAACATCGAAGATACTTTTCCGGTCCCTGTACAATACCTTGATAACTCGCCTTCGTTTATTTTGAAAATTAAAGGCGACAGTATGCTTAATGCCGGTATCCTTGACGGTGATTTTGTTGTCGTAAAGCAGCAGAATACCGCAAATAACGGTGATATTGTCGTGGCGTTGATCGGCGATGAGGCTACGGTAAAAACCTTTTACAGGCAAAAAGATCATATAGTCCTGCAACCAGAAAATGACGCGTATGAACCAATAATCGTAAAAGATGACGTGTCAATACTTGGAAAAGTTACTGCCCTTTTCAGGAAATTTTAGTATTTTGTGCTTACATCCGCCATCTGCGGTTTCGCTATTTTATCGCTTCCGCCGCATTATCGGCAGTCAGGCCGCCTGTTAGCACCAGCTAATAGTGGAGCAATTCAGACATGGATTGTATAACCTCAACCCTAATGTCATTATCAATAAAACGCATGACGCTGCTTAACATGCTTTCCGCGTGTGCAGCCTTGTTTGAAACACATGAAAACCCCATCTCACAATAATTCCATTCGTCCTGTCTCCCTGTCTCGGAAGCGGCGACATTGAATTTGGACTGTATTTTTGTTACTATGCTTTTTATTACCCTTCTTTTATCTTTTAAACTTGTAATTCCGCCAATATACAGTGTAACGCTTAAAACTCCTACAACCAATGTATTCCCCTCCGGCTTTAATTTTAATTGTTTTAACATCCTAACTCAAGACCTTGTTAAAACAACACAAAAATTTTAAACAGTGATATCATTCAAATGACACTTATCAAAACCAATGTAAATTATTTTGTTAAAACGCGTAAATAAGTGGAATATGTTGAATAGGGAGAATAGGAGGTATTAAATTGCCTTTGGTTTTAGTCATTGATGACGATCCGTCAATTTTAGATAATCTTGAATTTAACCTTAAGTTGTATGGTTATAGTGTTATAAAAGCGACAAACGGCTCTGAGGGCGTTGACGTTTTTAAGCGGCACAGACAAGAGATTGATGCTATTGTTACCGATATGAAAATGCCCGGCTTATCGGGCCTTGACGTAATAAAAAACATACTAACAATTGATCCCGACGTAGGGATAATTGTTTTTACAGGGCATGGTGATACCGAAAACGCCGTCGCTGCTATGCGCGAAGGAGCTGTAAACTACATTCAAAAACCATTCAGGATGGAAGACCTTATTTTAAGCATAGAGAACGCAATGGAAAAAAGAAAAATACTAAAGGAAAACAAACAGCTTCAGAACAACCTGCTTAAAAAAACGAGGTATTTAGAGGAACTTCATGACTCGGCCCAGCGTATTCTTATTAATTACATACCCAAAAAGCTTCCTGAATTTAGTATGTTTGACACAGCCTGCGTGTATCGAAACTGTGAAAAAGTCGGCGGCGACATGTATGACGTATTTGAAACGGACAGGCATCTTTTTTTCTTTATATTTGACGTTTGCAGCCATGGTATCCTCGCAGCAGTAAATACGGTAATTATAAAAGCGCATTTTTGCGCCTTTAAATATTATCCTCCGAATGAGAGCAATATCAAAACAATATTCAATGACATAAACCTTGAATTATGCAAAAATACTCCTTCATCTGTTTTTGCCACTGCTTTCGCCGGATATATTGACAAACAGTTGAAGCATTTATATTATATTTCCGCAGGACATATAGATCAATATATTATCAGGAACGATTGCCTTATTACCCTGCCTTCCACCGGAACCGTACTGGGTTTCTTTGAAAACGCATCTTATGAAATAAAATGTCACCACCTGCAGCACGGGGATAAAATTATGCTTTTTACCGATGGCATTACCGATGCCAGATGTGACGATTCAGTTATTGGAATTGGAGCAGTAAAAAACATAATTGAAAAAAATAAAGAAGAACCCGTTAAGCGATTGGTTAACTCTCTCTACCGTGAAGTAACTACCCTGTCGGCCGGTTCTTTTGACGACGATATTACAATCCTTGGGCTTGAGATAAAGAAGTAATAAGAATATAAAAGAGGATATCAAGGGACATGTCAAACAGTATTCTAAAAGAAAAACTGAATAACACGATAATCGGGATTTTTGGATTATCAAACACAAAAGCAAACATCGAAGGCATTCTGAATCAAATATTATATATAATAAAAGACTCCCTAAATATACCTGCCGCATTCATATGCCTGTACAACAACATTTCAAAAAGCCTCAGCATATTTTCTCAGGCAGGGTTCGACACGGCAAACATAAATTCTTCATGTTACCCGAAGATCGGCCGTCCATGCACCGGCGCAATCACCGAAAAATGTGCCGTCGCATACGGCAAATCCGAGGTTTGCTCAGAAGATATACAAAATGTGTTATACGGAAACAGGTTTGCAGCTTCTGATTTGGCGGAGGAAATGTCAGTGATTCATGTTCCGCTATTATCAGACAATACCGGCACCGGGATACTTCACATAATCGTTCCAAAAAAACTT